>CALBIE010000814.1 GCA_937893495.1 uncultured Verrucomicrobiales bacterium
TTACCCTCGGCTTGCCGAATGACTATGACGCGAATTATGTGACGGCCATCTATACGGGCATGCGTGACCTGGCGGCGCGTTTCAACGTATCCATTGTTGGAGGAGAAACCACGACAAACCCGGAACGACTGTTGATTAACATTGCTCTGATCGGCTCCGTGCCGCGCGGACAGCAGGTGCTCCGATCCGGCGCTTTCGCAGGCGACGCTCTGTTTGTCACTGGTGAACTTGGCGGCTCACTGGAGGGGCGTCATTTGGAATTTCAACCGCGCCTTGCGGAAGCCATTTGGTTGCGCGAACACTTTGAAATTCATTCGATGATCGATTTGAGCGATGGTTTGGCGGGCGATTTGAAGCACCTGTTGAAAACGGGTGGGATCGGGGCGGAACTACTCGAATCTTCCGTTCCGATAAGTCGTGCGGCAAAGGCCCGGTTTCGGGAAGGCAAGAGCAGCAAACCTGCCTTGCTGGCGGCGCTGACCGATGGAGAAGATTTCGAGCTGCTTTTCACTGTCGCAAGTAAGGATGCCGTGCCAATGCTGGACGGATTTCGCGGTGCGTTTCCAGACGTGAAGCTGAGTTGCGTCGGCAGGATTACCTCGACGCCAGGACTAGGAATAAGCAGTTCGAACGGCACGCGCGATCTGGTGGCCGAGGGTTACTCCCATTTCAGCAACAATTGAAAACTCTTCCGTGAAGCAGACGACTCTCAGCAATTCAGTCATGGAAACGATGGCACTGGGTCGTAACTGGGGCGGCACGGCGCGGGCGGGGCAGATATTCGCGCTTTCAGGTGATCTTGGTGCGGGCAAAACGCAGCTTGTCCGTGGACTGGCGGAAGGACTGGGTTTCGCAGGGCGTGTCCAGTCGCCAACTTTTGCACTGATCAATATCTACGAGGGCGGACGGTTGCCACTATTTCATATGGACCTGTATCGGCTGGAATCAACGGCAGCCGTACTGTCGGCCGGATTGGATGAATACCTCGAGAATCCGGCCGGCGTCGCGGTGGTGGAATGGGCTGATAGATGGTTCGATTCGGATATTCATGGTTGCCGCGGCAATATTCGAGTCGTCGAAATGGAAGTGCTGGGACCTGATGAGCGACGAATCAGCTATGAAGATACTGTCGCTTGAATTTTCCTCGACCCGCCGGAGTGTTGCCGTCTTCGATGGCGAAAAGGTATCGGCATCGCGTTGGACGGACGAACGTGAGGAAGGTCCATTCTCGTTGATCGAAGAAGCACTGACGGAAGCCAATTGCGCACGCGGAGACATTGAGTGCCTTGCAATTGGTTCAGGACCGGGTTCCTACACGGGAATTCGCAGCGCCATTGCCATCGCCCAGGGATGGCAGCTCGCCGCGGGCGTTAAATTGTGCGGCGTGAGTTCCGTTCACGCCATTGCCCGGCAGGCGAAAGCCACTGGGCTCAGTGGGGGATTCGCCGTTCTGATCGATGCGCAGCGAGGGGAGTTTTACTGCGCGCAATACGACGCTGGGGAGGAGACGCTCCGTGAATTGTCGCCGCTTCGTATTGTCAAGCCTGCTACGGTGGATGACTTGCAGGCTGCTGGAATTTCGCTCATCGGGCCGGATCCGCGCGTTGTCGGATACGGAGGCTCGGTTGTCTGGCCGGATGCGGCGGCGGTAGCGGAACTCGCAGCCGCCTGTCTGGAGTTTGTGGCGGGAGAAAAGCTCGAACCAATCTATTTGCGCGAGATCGCATTCGTGAAGGCGAAGCCGTTGAAACTCTGAAGCGGGTTCCGCTACTGGTAATGCGGCGGCTTCTGGTTGTTACTGCTGATCTTTTCAATTTCCATGCCGTGCAAAGCCTGGTCAACGCGTTCGACGGTCGCCCGGAATCGCGTCAATTGTTTGCCTTGCGAAACGACAATCTCGTTGAGTTGATCATATTGGTGTTCGAGATGCACCAGTGCTGATTCAATCCGCTGCAGTCGCTCATCCAAATTTGTTTCCATGCCGAAGGATGTCGTCCTTGGTGCACCCGGCGAAGCATATTCTGCCGATTCGTTGTCAAGGGGCGGACAGGGTTTGAAAAATGGGGGCAACCCAGATAACCACGAGCATTTTGGAAATCAGATTGGTGGAGTTTGATCGAAAAGACTCATTTCTGCGGAAGGCACACTTGTTGCTGACTTCCCTGCTGGACGGGCTCGATAACCGGGCGATTTGCCTGAGATGCGATTGGGGAAAACATGGGAAAAATCTCATTGAATCAATTAAAAAAGGACTTCGAGCGAATTCAAGAATTGAAGGACCCCGCAGTGGATGACATCGTTGTGCCAGGTGGAAAGAAAGCGGCTTCGGAATCTGGGTCTGATGCGGTCAACCGTGCGGGCCATTGGATGAATACCGGGTGGAATACGAGCACGGAATTATTTCAAGCTGGAATTCGCGCGATAGCGGGGGCACCGGGTTGTTTTCGCCGGATCGAATGGCAAAAGGGATTCCGTTCTGTGCTGAAGTTTATTCGTCAAAATGTGATAGCCGAGTCATCCGATGAGTCTGAAGAGCTCATGCGATTGATACAGATTATCATCGAAGATCCCGAACTATACGGTCAGTTCGAACAGCTCGCCGGATTGGCACCCGCTGCTCGTAAATTGACGCTTCAGGAATTCGTAAGACGAAGTGGAGACGAGATGAAGGACAGACGTTCAAGCAGGATTCTGACGCAGCTTCAAGATCCTGTGGTATTCGAGGCGGTGCATCGAACGGTCCTCAAATTGCGCGGAAACTAGATGCGATGCTCGATGGCTCGGTTCGATTGTGGACTTGCCACACAATCTCTTTTCGCGTCTAACCACCCGCATGCCTGACTGGTTGCAGATTGTTTTATTGGGAATCATCGAGGGAATCACCGAGTTCCTGCCCGTCTCATCGACGGGGCATTTGCTGATCGCACAGCAATGGCTGGACCGGCAATCGGATGTTTTCAATGTGTTTATCCAGAGCGGCGCAGTGCTGGCCGTGCTGGTGGTTTTCAAGGAGCGTTCGCTTCAGTTGGTAATTCATTGGCGTGACGCCGAGGTGCGTGATTATCTTTTCAAGATGGGCGCGGCATTCGGGATTACCTGTGTGGGCGGGCTGGCGCTGAAGATGAGTGATTTTGAACTCCCGGAAACGGCAACCCCGGTTGCGCTCGCTTTGCTGGTTGGCGGTATATTGTTTGTCGGGCTGGAAGCCTGGTTGAAGGGCAAGCCGCTGAGTGAAACCATCACCTGGCCGATTGCGGTTGCCATTGGAGTCGGACAACTGGTTGCGGCGGTTTTTCCGGGCGCCTCGCGTTCGGGAACAACCATTCTCGTCGCCATGGCAATGGGGTTGAATCGCAAGATGGCCGTCGAGTTTACGTTTCTGTTGGGTGTCCCGACATTGCTGGCGGCTGGAGCGGTGGAACTGCTCGGTGCGCTCAAGGATGAAGGCGGATTTACCGAACCGATCGGTCCGTTGATACTGGGAACGGTGATCTCGGCGGTAACCGCGTTTGCGGCCGTCAAATGGCTGTTGGGATTCCTGCAAAGAAACACGTTCGTCGCCTTCGGTTGGTATCGAATCGTGCTGGGGATTGTTGTGTTGATACTGGTGAAGTAAGGCAGATGAGGGGGCAATTTATGGAGCCCAGTTTCAGAAGTTCACGAATTTTGCACGTCGAACAGTGAACGAGGCACTAGATTTTCACTTTTCGGGCCTCTGAATCCGCGTTCTGACGGAATAAGACGGCCACGTTGCCGACGCGGGCGACGAGGCGGCTGTTCGTTTTGGTGGCGAGTTCCACGGAGAGTTCCTTCTTCTGCTCCTTAAACTCGGTGAACTTGACCTTGACCAGTTCGTGATGCTGGAGGGCCTCGTCGAGGCTGGTAATAAAAGCGGTGCTGACGCCATTGCGGCCGATCTTGAGAATCGGTTCCAGCCGTTGAGCCATGCCCTTAAGTGCCTGAATTTGTTTGTTGGTCAGTTCTGCCATCGACGGAGAGCATAATTAATGCGTTGAATTGCACTAGGGAAATCCTTCCCGAAGCAACGCGCGCAGGCGGGCAGTTTATTGCTGACAAACCGGGGGATCCGTTTGCATTCTTCTCCCGACAACAATCCCGGAGCCAAAGTCATGAATCATACGCAGAACTACCTTCAATCGGTGACACTTGATGAAGTCGAGATCGAGACCATGGTCAACTACGTGGTGCTGGACTCGGTTCAGGCCGGCGCCAGCGACATTCATATTGAGCCGTGGGAAAACACGCTCGCCGTCCGCATCCGCGTTACAGGTGTGCTGATGGAGCTGATCCATCTGCCGCTGCAATTGAAGGAAAAGGTCGCGGGGCGCTTCAAGGTGATGGCCAACATGGCCTCGCATCTCAGTGGAATCGCGCAGGATGGCAAGGTGAACATGGGCGCAGAGTTTGGTGGCGTTCAGTTACGCGTCTCGGTGTTACCGACGATTCTTGGCGACAAAGTAGTTTGTCGTATTTTCGATCCATCCAGCCGATC
>CALBIE010000815.1 GCA_937893495.1 uncultured Verrucomicrobiales bacterium
CGAGATTGAAAAGCTGAAGAAATCCGGCCGACCAAAGATCAATCAAGTGTCAATTGGCTTCAGCCGGGATGGTTTTCATTGGTCGCGCCCGGATCGAAAACCGTTTCTGCCCGTGTCCGAGCGACGCGGGGACTGGAACTGGGGCAATGTGCAGAGCGCCGGTGGATGCTGTGTGGTGGTGGGCGACAAACTGTATTTCTACGTGAGCGGACGTGCCGGCAAATCATTTCCCGGTTCACCGAGCGAAGATTCCGGGTGCAGCACGGGGGTTGCCTTCCTGAGGCGTGACGGATTTGCGTCATTGGATGCCGACACGAAGAGTGGGAGTATTACTACCCGGCCAATCCGTTTTCAGGGGCGGCATCTGTTTGTCAATGTCGATGCGCCAAAGGGCGAACTTCGCGCCGAATTGCTGGACCAGAACGACCGCCCCATCAAACCGTTCACGCTTGCGAATTCGAAACCACTGAAGGGCGATTCAACTCTGGCCAAAATGACCTGGAGCGGAACCCCCGACCTGTCTGCCGTTCGCGACCAGACGGTGCGCATTCGGTTCAGCCTGAAATCTGGAAGCCTCTATTCGTTCTGGGTCAGTCCCGATCAGAGTGGAGCGAGTTACGGATATCTTGGCGGCGGCGGGCCTGGATACAAAAGCCAGCAGGACACTGTTGGTAAAGCGGCGTTGAATCGGGATTCTTCAGACACCAAGTAATTCAGTATTGCACTTGGCCACGATGTTTGCGTCCGCCGTTTCGACGCGAATGACGCGTACTCCGAGATTGCCGCGCTCGATCGCTTCGACCGCCGACGTAATCGCTTCGTGAAGGGATTCGGCCGCGCGATTAAACTCCAGCACCGCAATTCCATCCCGCATGCTGAACTCGATGTCACCGTTCGTCGCTTCGTAATGTTTGTCGGCCAGTTCAGGCGTAATCTCGGAAACTCCGGCCAAAACGAGCGTGAATTGAAAGCTGCTCATACGATTGTCACTGTTTCGAGACACTGTACTTGAGCGCGGCGGCGATTTCCTTGTTCGGGTGCATGGGCGTCAAACAGCCAGCGGTCCCGTGCTGTCGCTGAACCGTTCCACCGGCACGCCCATCAGGTGGAGCATGCTGAGGTGGAGATTGGCCAGAGGCGGGGCGCCGTCCTTGAAGGAAAGATGCTGACCGGGTTTCAGTTTTCCGGAGGCGTGCCCCGCCAACAACAAGGGCAGGTTCTTGTGCGAATGAGCTGAGCCGTCGCCGAGGCCGCTGCCATACAGGATCGCCGAGTTGTCGAGGAGCGAACCGCCGCCCGCGTCCGGCGTGTCTTTGAGCTTCCGCAGGAAATGGCCGAACTGTTTCACGTGGAAGCGATCAATCTTCGCGAGCTGCTTCAGCTTCGCCGGATCTTTTCCATGATGGGACAGGCCGTGGTGCGCGACTGTGACACCGGCTTCGGTCAAGGGAACGCCGGAGTCTTTCACGCCGTAGGTGATGATGCGGGTCGAGTCCGTCTGAAACGCCAGGGTCATGATGTCGAACATCGCCCGCATGTGCGCGCCGCGATCCCGGATGCCGCCATCGGGGATGTCAGCCGGCGGTTGGGTTTCAATCTTCGGCTTGAGACGGTGGGACCATTCCTCGTCGCGTTGCACGCGCAGTTCAACTTCCCGCACCGAGGTCGCGTATTGGTCGAGCACCTCGCGGTCGCGTTGCCCGACCTTCTTTTCAAGCCGCCGGTAATCGGAACGAATCGCGTCGAGCACGCTTTTGCGCCGACGAATCAATTCCGCAAACTTCTGTTTCTCACCAGCCGTTTCGTCAACGAACATTCGCTTGAAGGCGGTCAGTGGATTGTGTTCGCCGACCAGCGGCCCGCCTTCGCGATTCCATGCCAGCATGGATTGCGAGCCGACCGAGCCGCCTTTCTTGATCAATTCCAGCGACCGAAAGCGGGTGTGCGAGCCGATTATCTCCGCGGCGATCTGATCCATGGATACGCTGTTCTTGAAATCCGCTCCCGGTGTGCCGGAGAGAATATCCGCGCCGGTCAGGAAAGAGGGGCCTTCGACGCGATGACCGCCCCAGACGCGAGGATGGCACAGGCCGGAGAGCACGGTGAAGTCATTGCGGAAGTCGGCAATCTCACTGAGCGTCGGCGACATCTCATAATTGCGTCCGGTTTGTTTCGGAATCCATTCGCCGAGGTTTTTGCCAATGGGGACATAGACAACGGCCATGCGCACGGGACGCGAGTCGGCCGCGCCACGTGACATGGCTTCCAGCCAGGGCAACGCCAGCGCCACGCCGCCGGTGCGGAGAACGGTTCTACGGGAGATATTTTTCGAGCAGCAATGGCGACAACGTGAGGGCTTCACCGACGTTGTCGAATCCATGCGCCGAATCGTCCTGCGGCAGCCCGCTTCCAATCTCGAACTCGACGCCGAACAAATCACGGATCGTGTTGGCGTATTCAGTGCGATTGAGCCGCCGAACCGACGGCCGACCAGATTCTCCCGTCGGCACTTCGGCCACCTTTCGCAGACTGTCGGAAATCCAACGGGTCACCGCCGCGACTTTCACCGGGTCCGGCCGGGTCTGTTTCTTCGGTGGCATTTCGCCGGCTCGCAACTGTTCAAGGACGCGTTCCAAAAGTTCCGCATTGGCGGTCGTGATGGGATGGAGCCCGGTTGAATCGAGACGGATGTCGCCTTTCTGTTTGTCGGGCCCGTGACACCGGATACAGTGATCCTTGAAAAATGAATTCAGCTCCTCGGCCGGCGTAAGGCCAATGGCCGTGAAGGCTGTCCTGCAAACCAGTGACACGATGAAGATTTCACGACAGAGGTTCATGGCGACGGATTATTGAATCGTCGATTGTATGGCCGACAAGGTGTCGTATGGCAATCCGTTCGTGAGTCATTGACGTGCGTGTTTCAGCTTCTTGTGCAGGGAATCTGTGATGGGAAACACGGCTGCTGATTTGATGATACTCTTTTTCCTTTCACCTCGGCCCTCTCCTTCATTCGGATGGAAGAGAAGGAGTGGTTGCAGCTCTGCCGCGCCGGATTCATTCGCATCCAATTGGGTTGATCAAGGAGTGAAGCCGACCTTTGCTGTTTGAGCCACGGCGCGACATTCCCGCAGGGGTGGGAATGGTGGAGTTGAGGAGGATCGAACTCCTGACCTTCTCATTGCGAACGAGACGCTCTACCAACTGAGCTACAACCCCGACCGGACGCGGGCGAATATACGAACCCAGGTTTTCGGGGCAAGGGAATTCAAATCTCACCATATCGCCAAAAAGCTGTTCCCGACTTTCTTCTGTTTCCATAATGCGCCATGCCAGTGAAGCAACAGTTCACCCTGCGTTTTTCCACAGTGTTTATCTGGCTGTCCTCTGCGGTGCTCTGGGTCTTTCTGGCGGGCGGCGCGGAAAGGAATGCGGCGCCGATGGTGTCCGTTCGCGTGTTCGACCTGGCCATCGTCGAGGCTACTCCCGGTGGAGTGGCGTGCGCCGTTCGGGCGGCAAGAGAGGGTCTCAAGGTACTGCTCATTAATCGGACGCCGCATCTCGGCGGCATTCTCACCAGCGGGTTGGGAGTTTGGGACACGCTTTGGGAAGGTCGCCGCTCACCCGTTTACGATGAATTACGCGGCGGTATTTTCAATTACTACCGAACCAACGACGGCGAAAGCTCCGCACAATATCGTTACGCGCTTCCGGGCAAATCCGGTCACACCAATGGCAAGTTCGAGCCGCGTGTGGTGGAGGAGCTCATTACGGAATTGGTCGCGCGCGAAACGAACATTACGGTGGTGAAAGGATTTATTCCGGTTTCCGCGAAACGAAATGGACGACGGTTGGAGGCATTGACGTTGCGCGAGTTCAAGGGCGGTCGAACTTTTGTGGTCCGTGCGCGAGTGTTCGCCGATTGCAGTTACGAAGGTGATCTGTTGCCGATCGCGAGTGTGAAATATCGCGTTGGCCGCGAATCGCGGGCGGAGTTCAATGAATCGCACGCCGGCCGCGTTTTCATGCGCTCGACGAAGAAGCGGCCCGCTTCGATCAGCGATGAACAGTGGGAGGCTCACGAACGCCTGGAGCTCCGCAAATTCTCGGGCTTTCAGGAGATCGTTCAACCCGATAGCACTGGCGAAGGTGATGGGAATGTGCAGGCGTTCAACTACCGGACTGTTTTGACTTCCAGTCTCACCAATCGCGTTCCGGTCGCGAAGCCGGCTGACTACGACCCCGAGTTTCTCAAGACATTGGAATACGGTTCAATCGTGCAGCCGTTGCCAAATCAAAAGATCGGTTGGAATCGCCCGCAACTGGTTGGCCCGCATCAGGCGTATGTCGAAGGTGACTGGCAGAAACGAGAGCAGGTAATGGAAGACCATTGGCGAGCAACAATGGCCCTACTCTATTTCCTCCAGTACGATGCTTCCGTTCCTGAATCCAAGCGCATGTACTGGCTGCAGTACGGATTGCCAAAGGACGAATTCGTGGACAATGGACATCGG
>CALBIE010000816.1 GCA_937893495.1 uncultured Verrucomicrobiales bacterium
AGTCAAATCGAGGCTTCCGGAATCAAACTGATCCAGTTCGAATTTCATCATCAAAGATTCGTTCCGGACCGGGAAAACGGATCTCGTTCCGTGGTGAGTCTGGTGGTCCATGCCCACAACACCGGGACTGCAGAAAGATTCATCGTGTCGGGAGAATTGGACGTGCTTTGGGAACCCAACGGGCAGGCAACGAATTCCCCGGCCATCAAAGATATCTCGGCCACGAACTTTACCTTGATGACCCGCACCGGAGGCCCGGCCTTTACTAACATCGAGCTGCCCTACCGGATGAAAACCATCTACAACGGGATTGCCGCTTATGATCTGAATCGTGACGGCCGGTCGGAAATCCTGTTGCCGGCAAACAACGTAGTTTTCTGGAACCGGGGTGGCATGCGATTTGAAGCCACCAATCTTTTTGAGCGCATCCCGGAGGGAATAAAGATGGTACAGCTGAAAAGCGAACTACCGTGGATAAAATCGGTCGTCGCGGATTTCACCCGGGATGGGTTTCCCGATATCGCCCTGGCAATCCCGAATCATGGAGTCTTCCTTTACGCTGGCGATGAACATGGCAGATTCCCCGCGCAACCAGTTCGGGTATTTGAAACATCCGAACATTTCTTTGAGCTTTCGGCGATCACCTGTGGCGACATTAACGGCGACGGCTGGCTGGACCTCTGGATCGGTCAGTATCGTCGCCCCTACCGTAACGGTCAGATGCCGACCCCGTTTTATGATGCCAATGACGGATTCCCCTCCTTCCTCCTGCTCAATCAAGGCGGTCGTGGATTTGAAGATGTCACCGTCGCTGCTGGTCTGGGTGAAAAGCGATTCCGCCGCAACTTAAGCGCCTCATTTGTCGACCTGGACGATGACGGCGATCTGGACCTTCTGACGGTCAACGATTTCTCCGGCATTGACGCCTACCTCAACGACAGCAAAGGCCACTTCGTGGAACGCACCGGTGAGGTAGTTGACGAACGCTCAAACTTTGGAATGGGACACACCTTTGCGGACTTTGACAATGACGCCCGACTTGACCTGTACGTCACCGGGATGAGTTCCACCACCGCACGGCGTCTGGACAGCATGGGACTGGGCCGCATGGACCATCCGGAAATCAATCAAATGCGAATGCCGATGGCCTATGGCAATCGAATGTATCTGGGTCAAAGTAAGGGAAAATTCCGCCAACCGACGTTTCGTGATCAGGTTGCCCGCGCCGGCTGGGCGTGGGGCGTTTCGGCCTTCGATTTCGGCAACAATGGGACGATGGACCTCTATATCGCCAACGGTCAGTTGAGCGGTGAATCCTGCAGCGATTACTGCACCCGCTTCTGGACGCACGACATCTACATACAGAATTCCGTGCCCAATCCGGCACTCGGTATGTTTTTCGAACAGGAATCCGCCCGTTATATGAAGTCATGGAATGGATTCGAGAAAAACGTCTTTTACATCAATCAGGACGGGGAAAACTATTTCAACGCCGGCTTTTTGTTTGATGTCGGGTTTGAGGATGACTCGAGGTCTGTAATTACCGAGGATTTCGACGCTGACGGGCGTATGGATTTGCTGTTTGTCGTCACCCAAATGCAAACGACGCGGCAAAATGAAAACTACCAGCCACAGCTATACCGCAACGTCTGGCCGGACAACGGGAACTGGATCGGCATTCGACTCTCCGGCAACGAGCAGGTCTCCGCCTGTGGCGCGAAAGTCACGGTCAAGACCAGGAGCCGCGACTATGTCGGGGTACTGGTCAATGGAGATTCCTTCTGGTGTCAACACTCAAGCAGTCGGCACTTCGGGATCGGCAAAACCGACTCAGTGGAAAGAATTGAGGTCAAATGGCCAAATGGCCACCTCACCACGGTGATGAATCCGGGCATCAATTGCTACCATCAATTGACCCCCTCCAATCCATAGCTCCCATCGTCCAGACCGCCGTGAAAATTGGAATACGGCCATTGACAACCCCCCCTCGAACCATAAGAATCGGCTGATGAAAGCATCCTTTAAAGCCATGGGTTTGGTATTTATCGCCGCACTTTCCTTGATTTTTATGGGTTGTGGAAAGAGCGCCCCGATTGTTGAAACAAGTCCCGGGATAGACATTTCGAGTAACACCAACCTCAGCAGTTCAGATCCGCAAGTGGTGCTGAAAGAACTGAACATGCACTTTCAGACGATGCAAATGGATATTGATCAACCCGCTCCGGAAAACGTGGATGAGCTTGTGAAACGTGGCGTCCTCAAGGAATTACCCAAACCTCCGGCGGGGCGTAAATATGTATTCGACCCGAAAGAAAATGTGATCGTCCTGCAATAGTCCGTAGAAATTTCTGCTATTTGACCCTCAAAAAGGACCGGGCAATTGCCCGGTCCTTTTTCATGATCGCTTCCACTCAACCCTCTCCCCAACCGAGAATTCGGCTTGATTACTACTCGCAGTCCGATGATTGAAAAAATGCGCGACTGACAGACTCCTGATGTCGGCCATTGCCACACAGCTGCCCTCCCGGCATCAGACCACACCGTCGTCCGGAATTGAAGCGAGACTTTTCAGGACGGCAGGTGCAGAGTGTAGCACCGACACCGCTTTCCCTGGAGATGGTCAACAATCATTTGTCTGTAGCGAGCTAGGGGGGCTTGCGCATCACCGGACACGGCGGTGACGCTCGATCGCCATTATACAATAGCCGACTCACTCCTGCCCAAAAGCGGTGTCGCCGCCTCATCAGGGCTCTGCCACCGCAGTCCAAAAGGATTCTGGTGTCCTCACCGGTCGTTCGAACTCTGCCGACCCGGGCACAAGGATCACCCCCTCGTCCTCCTCCTCGTAATTCCCGTAACTGTCACACTTCGAGAGTCCACGAGCAGAGCCGGGGAATTCCCCTTGATTTTGGCGTCGGTCAATACCCGTGAACATGAGCATGTTCACGGGTATTGACCGATCCGTATCCAGTGTGGAATCTTCAGAGAACCTGGAGCACTGCCTGAATCATTCCTGCCTTCGTTATCACGTCCCTCTTAATCAGTTTCCATCTACAGATTCTCCCACGAAAGAGACCGAATGGAAGCAGTGCCAAAAAAAAGAGGCTGGATTTTGATCCAGCCTCTTGCTCTAAATTGTGCAACTTCTTCTGGCCTTAAAACCGATCCCATTGAGCCACCGGATCCCGCCGTGCTGTAACATTTCCCGCAGCATCCACAAAACCGAGTCGATCACCGGAGACCATTTCCGCATGACCATCAATATGACCTGCCGTGCCTCCGATTCCACCATACCGCTGACTGAAGAATCTCCGGCGGTCATTCACGTAGCCACCATCGTCCGGCCCGCGGAAAAAGTAACTCCCTTCATCAGGATTACGATTCGCCCACGTGGACGGCAACGTACCGGCGCCGGTACGGGGACCGGCGGTAGCCGGAGATATCAACGCTGCATCCCCGAATATCACGGTTGAACTGGGATTAATAATCCGCGATTCGCTGATAGCGTTACCGTTATTCGGATACCAGAGCGAAATCGTATTGGCACCGTAATTGATGCCGACTCCAATGTCCTCATCCCGCTTGAACGGCCAGTTAGCCCGGCTGGCCCGATCGTTGTTGCGCCCGGAGCCGACATACACATTCGGTGTCGCGAATACTTTAACGTTGGGAACGTACGGATAGGCCAAATCCGGCCAGTAAATCGTCCCATTGGCCGCCGCATTGTTGTAATTCGGAAACAGCTCGCGTGGAGCGTGCGGGATCGTCAACACGGTAGGGTTAGGACCACCTCGCGGACGAATCGCCAGTGGCAGCAGCCGTCCGTCAGCATCATCACGATACAGCTTGGACGCCGTATTGATCTGCTTTGTGTTGTTGAGTGAAGTAATGCTCAAGGCCTTCATTTTCGCCTTCGCAAGCGCCGGCAAAAGCATCCCGGCCAGAATAGCGATAATCGCGATTACGACCAGGAGTTCGATCAACGTAAATGCAACTTTTATTCTATCTTTGTTGGTTTTCATAAATTCATCAAAAAGCCGTCATCAGTGTGCAGGTTGTCCTAACGAGTTCACCCAGCCGATAAGCAAGAATTATTCCCAGGGTCTTACAAAAAGTCAGAGTAAGTAGTTTTTGTGCAAATTCATGTTTACAACTGAGAATTGCCTCCCCTTTCCAACGGGATCTTCTTTGAATCAGCGAATACGCCCGAAAGGCGAATCATCAACCTTTATCACGCACTTGGCGTGTAAATCACACTTTTTTCACTACCTGAGACGAAAAAAGGCAACTCCGAAATGAACTCTGAAAGAAACCCTTTTCAAGAAAAAGGCCGGACTTCAGTCCG
>CALBIE010000817.1 GCA_937893495.1 uncultured Verrucomicrobiales bacterium
CAACGCGCCGGCATCGATTTGCGCAGCCTGCCTTACAGCTATCTGGTGATGGAACGGATAGGTAAAGCGCCGCCATCACCAAAACCATTGTTTGAAACGGCAGACCTGGCCCGCATCATCGGTCGCCCGCGCGTTTACAAATCCTTTGCCCGGGTTTTCGCCTGCCAGCAATGCGGACTGCGCGAACTCGAAGCGCAGAAACGCGACGTGTCCGATTTTTTCAAAGCCTGCAAAAAGGAAAGGCAGGATTCACTTTATCGCTTCGAGGATAAGGACGGCAGGATCCAACAGGCGGCTGCTGGCGGGGATTGAAGCAAAGAAATTTGCGAAATAGAAAGGGGAGCACGCACGCCTCGGGCGTTGTTTTCCGCGCCCTCGCGGAAAACCCGTTCGCACCGAAAAGATCCCAGCGTCCGTGACGGGCCCACGCGCAAAATGCCGGCCGCGAGGCGCGGCCAGCCACACCCGAGGCGGGTGTGCTCCCCTCGAAACAAACTACACCGCCGGCAGTTTGAACTTTTTGCACTGCCTCATGAACTTCGCTGGGTTCTGATAGACAACCTTATCGATCCATGCAGCAGAATGGCCGCGAGCCCTGCCTTCCAAAGCAGTTTTCGGAACCGCCAAAGGAACACTGACACCCCAGTCGCACGCGCTGTTCATCCATATCTGATCCGTGCCCCAGACTTCAAGTATGTCGATCGCGCGCGCCGGCGTGCATTTACTTTCCGGATACAACGTCATGCCCGCCCAGAAGCCCGCGTCCTTCACAATGCCCACGGTGTGCTCTTCGACATGATCAATGATTACACGCTCGGGTTTGATTTTTGGATGCGACTTGAGCGCGTCGATGATCAGTTTCGTACCCTTCAGTTTGTCTTCCAGGTGCGGCGTGTGAACAAGGATAAGCTGGTTGTGCCTGGCGGCTAAATCGATATGCCATTCGAGCACCTTGAGTTCATTCCTGCTGTTCTTGTTCAGGCCAATTTCGCCGATCCCGAGCACATTCGGTTTATTGATGAACTCGGGAATGAACGAGATGACTTCTTCGGCCAATTTCGGATCTTCCGCTTCCTTTGGATTGATGCACAGCCAGGTGTAGTGCGGCAGGCCGAACTTCGCGGCACGAGCCGGTTCGTATTCGGTCAACTGCAGAAAGTAATTATAGAATGACTCTGGCGTGCCGCGGTCAAAGCCGGCCCAGAAAGCAGGTTCACAAACGGCGGCACATCCGGCCAGACAGATAGCCTGATAGTCGTCAGTCGTCCGACTGACCATGTGAGCGTGAGGTTCTATGTATCTCATGAAAGAGTAAAGAGTATGGGAGTTGAGAGTTGAGTGACATCATCAGTTCAGCGACGGGAGCCAGCCGCCGAGGACGTTGAATTTGTTTCCGAGCGAATCGGCCGGCTCCCGTTAGCTGCACCGGATTGTTGGCCGTTCGTAGAAATAGACACGGTTTTTAGAGGTAGAGTAAGGATTACAGACCCGAGAACTTTAATGTTCGATTCTCGGACTAGCTCGCGGTGAATCTTAAACCTGAATACCTTCCGTCCGAACGGGTTGGTATGCCCATCAAGAGAACCTGAGAAAAGACTGGCTCCCTTGATTTTTACATCAACCGAAACTTCACCATGAGCGAACGGCCCTGACAGAGTAACCTCACCCCGAAGGTGATCGCCGTTGTCAGGCATAAGTTCGCAAAGCACATAAAAACAAGTAGTCGCCCTTGGTATAGTCGGGTGGCCCTGGATCTCCCGGTTTCCGATACTCACACCGAAGAGGTTCATCGCGATCAGGCTAGGAAGAGTGATTAGGAAAGAGGTTTTCATACGGGCGGCTTTCACGGCCAACATCAGTTCAGAGAACGTTTCAATCCAGACAACATTCGGCTCTGTTCTTCGGCCGCATCATAGATTTTTTGAAATGCAACTTCATCGAGCAGTCCCTGATTACGCGAGATAAACGATTGAGAAACCACTTCAAACAAGGAACCAGTGGCAATTTCCAGGAATCGCGAATTATCAGACCGCGAACTGCGGGACGATCCCTCTGCGATGTTCGAAGAGATTGAGACAGCCGCCCGCCGCATCTGATTCGCCAAACCGAAGCGTTCATCATCTGGAAAC
The DNA here is from genome assembly GCA_937893495.1 of uncultured Verrucomicrobiales bacterium. Lineage (GTDB taxonomy): Bacteria > Verrucomicrobiota > Verrucomicrobiia > Limisphaerales > JAYPXF01 > CALBIE01. Next base: position 2,130 of record CALBIE010000817.1, read on the forward strand.
AATTTGGTCGTCGCGTAAATCAAATCGGCAAAATCAATCGCCTTACGCCAGACTTCAAGTTTTTCAAAATTAAACATCAGCGACGTTTCTTCAAATCTCTCAACTCTCAACTCAAACCACTCTCAACTACTTCGCCTTCCCCGGCCAGGCACCGCAGGCACCCTTCCCCGGAGCCTTCTGAATCGGGCGAGTCGTTGGATCGCTGAATGTAAGCAGCACCTGCCTGGCCTTCTCCTTCTTCCGACCGGTCACGACTCCCAGTGCCTTGCGAAGGGCTTCAACGCGAAAGTCGTCACTGCCTTCAGCCCGTTCGACGCGGTCCAGAAATGCCGCGACATCAATGAGTTTACTACGGGCGTCCATAAAATATCGGTCAATGACCTCAGCCCGGGTCATTGGTTTGGATTTTGTTCGGCTCATGACAATCTGTGGCCTGTTGCCGGGGCATCCGACAGTCAGGCGATGCCCCAACTTAGAATCCGTTTTTCCGAAACTCAACCCCCTTTCGCAAATTGCCGGCAAGTGAATAAGACATTCCGATCCGCGTAATGCCGGACGGGACGAGAACACAGTGTTGGTTACCGTCCAAACTCACGGTCTTTCGGCAATTCGGTAAAATCGGAAGCCAGCGGTTGCGACGTTTTCAACGGTGAACTCAAACACCTTTGCACGTGTATTGGTGGCCACGCCGAGAATTTGCCAGTCGTCAAAGGTTGACGCATCCTGCACCTCATAAGTCTGGCCAGGCTGCGCGGCGAAGCGGAGTTCGAGACTTCCCGTCTCCCGAATCTCAGGCATGACCTGATTGAATCCCAGTCCGACGACGGAGGCTGTGCTGAGGGAATAGTGCGAACCGTCGTATGCATCGACCTGGAGGCCCGCCGCCGGAGGGACTTGGACGCCGGGCGGCAAAGTCCACGTGAATTCACTGCCGGCAGCCAGAAACAATTCCTGTACCGGACCGCCTCCCGCGTCGAGGGTGCCCTGCTGAGTTGCTACGCGAAACCGATACGTTTGCCGATCGGGCTCGATTACCCGCAGTCTCCGCCGCAGTTGTTCATCTGAAACCAGATACCCTTGTTCATTCTCCGGGACGATGTTAATCCCTGTAAACACGAAATAGGGCGGGTTTTGCCGGGTCGCAATCGTCCCGATGTGATTGGTGAACGCCCCGCCCTCGTGAGGACCGGGATCGATTCCCGGTCCGACTACGAAGTGGGAGCCGGCAAAGTCATTGGTACCGAACGCCCCACCGACGGCGAACGTGCCGCGTGAGACCAGGTTGGATGCCAGGTCGGACTGCGCGGAGCAGACAGCCGCCCCGAACAGGGCCAGTGCGAGTCCTAATGCCCGTGCCGCGCGCTCTCTCTTTAGTTGACGTTCCAGTTTTCGCATGATTTGGAGTTTGCGACGCTACTTTGGTGACGCGAGACGCATCCCATTGTCCTCAAAGTATTCCTGTTCCTGCACGTTCCCGGCCACCAGGCAGGCTCGGGCCTTCAATGCGCCGTCGGGAAACCAGGCCCGCGAGACTCCGTGAGGCTGTCCGTGTCGCATCGGGATCTCCTCCGCCATCCGCCCGTTCTCGTGCCACTGACGGAAGACGCCATGCAACTGTCCCGCGACAATCTCAGCCGTGGACAGGAGCCGGCCGGAGGCATACCACTTGCGGCGCAAGCCATGGGATTTGCCCGCCCGGAAAGGCTCTTCCACCTGCCGAACGCCATTCGTGTGCCAGCCCTCCGAAAGGCCTTCCAGTCGGCCGTTTACAACGCCACTGCGCGATTTGATCTGGCCCGATGAATAGCGCTCAAACACGACACCCGTCAGCGGCCAACTCTGGCCAATCCGGTACATGAGCCCGTTCGTAAGGGCGACGAACCGGAGATTCACTTCCGGCATGGGAGGTGCCTCCGGAAGCGGTCGCGGCGATATCAGGGCGACCCCAAGCGCGGCGAGCAGGCCCGCCAGCAGCAACGGTCGCAACCAATGACAACTCAACTGCCCGCGTCCAGACGCATTCGTCTCGACAGCGAAGATCGTGTCTGAAGCATTTGTCTTCCGCGTGTCCATGGTCAGTTGAGCCGATCATTGCACCTGCAGCTTGAAAAATTTGGGGGTGAAGTTTTTGCCGCGGGCAACGACCTTGATCGTGCGAACGTTGTCGGACGAAAGCTGATCGTAGTAGGCGGTATCCCCGACCTGCCGGAATTCCAGCGGCGTCCATTGCTGGAGGTTTTCCGATCCCAGCACGGTATAGGTCCGGCCCCGGAGCACGGTGAATTCAAGCATCGGTTCACCGTCGTCGAATCCGGTCATCTTCAGCGAGAACCCGTCCTGCGGATCAAAGGCATAGGTTCCGGCAAGGTACTCGTTGAGGTTGTTCATGCCGTCCCCATCGGCGTCATCGCCGGGTTTGATGTCCGCCAGGGTGCGGTTGCCCCCGAGGCTGGCGATGATGGCCCGTTCCCAGGCGTCCGGCAGTCCATCGCCGTCGGAGTCTTCACCCAGCGTCAGGTCCAGGCGGGTCTCCCCGGCCGGCTGGCCCAGGTTCTTGTAGTCACCGATCATCTCGATGGGGAGGTAGGTGACCGTCCCGATCTTCACCGACAACCGAAACGGCACGGTGGGCAGGAGGGCAGTGGGTTTGTAGGGATCGGCGGTCAGGCCGGAATCCAAAGGCACGGTCAGACGATAGTTCACGCCCGGTGCCAGGTTCGGAAAGACGGTGGTCTTGATCTGCACGCCGGCTCCCGTGGTGAGGATTACCTGGGCATTGGTGACGGCGATGGGATCACCCAGTTCGCCACGCACGATACCGTAAATGACGTGATGCGGCACGGGGGGATAGGCGTGGAGCAAGGATGAAGGGTGAAGGATGAAAGATGAAATCAACAGGAGCAGCAGCCAGGGCGGCCGGGAGCGTCGCAGTTGAGTCATTCGTGCACAAGTGTGGGCGCAAAAAGCCACCGGACGGTCATCGTCGCAGGCAAGTTGAACCGCTTCGGGTTGATGAGTGCTGCGTTTCCCCTCACCCTCAATCCCTCTCCCCGAGGAGAGGGAAGGGTTTGCGGTTGCGAAAGACCCACTGAATCCCGTGGGCATCACTTGATTCCCCCTCTCCTGGGGGAGAGGGCTGGGGTGAGGGGGGCGGACGCTGCCAAACCACCGTCTGCCATCTGTTTGTCTCTCGCTTTGCCAGCCACGGATACTTTTTGCGCTCACACCTGTACGGCTATCAGTATTCAGTCCCGCTCTGCGCCCGCCGCAGGGTTCCCGGCGACGTTCATCCTTTTTCATCGGAGCTTTCATAATTTACCTTTCAAAAATTCCCGTCAGTTCACTGATCAACTCTAACTTCCGACCTCTGACTTCTGATTACTGATAACTTCCGCTCAATTCCCCGCGTACGAGTAGGTCACGAGGTGCAGCTTGATGTCTTTGACCGTGGCGATGAACCGCTCCAGGCCCTCGTTCGGGTCGTCGAGCAGGTTCTTGCCGGGGATGACGAGCTTCCACCGGCTGTTCCACACCGAGCGCCCGACGAGCCGGTTGTTGGTGAATTGTGAGCGCACGAGCGTGCCGTTGACGCCGTAGAGGCCCGGGCTGAACACCCCCGTGTTGGACACCGGGCGGAAGGCCTGGTGTTTGCGGATGGCGAACAGCGGCTCCGTCAGCGATTCGGCCGACTGCCACAACTGTTTGGTCGAGAAATCCGACGCGCCGATGTTGAACGGCATGGGAATCGCCACATCGTTCACCGTCCACGAGCGGATGGTGCTCACGTCACCCAGCGGCGGGCTGCGCATGGAATCGACGCCGACCGGGATGAGATAGACGTAGGGCGTGGCGGCCAGCGCCTGGGGATCCAGATACCACGCGCCGGGATCGCCCGGCGATCCACCGCCGCTGACCGCGCCGCTGTTGGCCGCCGGGTTGTCCATGCCCCGGTAGCCTTCGAAGGCCACCCCGACGCCGAAGATCTTGGTCGCGAAGGAACTCGGGCTGAAGTTGTGGTCACCCGCGGCCAGTCGCTGGCCGAAGAGGTTGTGGCCGTCGGCGATGGTCGTGCTGAAGGACACGATGAGCCCCGGCACGGGCAGTCCGTCGCCGCTGGTGATCTGCATGCAGTAGCGGCGCACGTCCGCGTCATCCAGGACGTTGCCGACCCGCGCCCGTTGGAGGGTGTCCTTCCAGTTGGTGTCCCCCGCGCTGCCGGGCAGGATGCGAAGATCCTCCATGCGCAGCGAGACGGTGGTGCCGTAGGCATCCGGGTTGTTGAAGCCCAGCCGGCCGCGCAGCACGTCCCAATCCGCCTTCATTTCCGCCAGCGCGCTGGAGAGGCCGGGATCGCCGGTGTTGCTGCCGGCGAACTGCGGCTCGCCGTTGCGCACCACGCCCAGCGCGCGGGAGTTGATGATGCGGCTCACGAAGGCGCGGCCGGCGCTGGTGTTCAGCAGTCCGGTCTCGTAGTCGTAGGCATTGGCAGCGAGCAGGGCGTAGCGCGCGGCGAGATCGAAGAGCGTCTTGTAACGCTCCAGCTTCTCATTGCGGAAGATGCGGAAGGCGGCGTCGCGCGTGCGAAAGCCCTGGATCACCGCCGCGGAACGCTGGCGGAAGATTTCGCGTTCCTGTTGGATGCGATCCCCTTCGGCCAGCAGCGCGCGGTAGTTGCGTTCGGCGTCCTCCCGCTCGCGCAGGCGCTGGTTGATGGTCCAGAGATGCCCCTGCGATTCGCCCAGTTGATTGCCCAACTCGCTGACGAGCTGCCGCAATTCCTGATCCCGTTCCCGCGGCTGAATGTAGGAGAACTCAGACCATCGCTTGGTGGTGGCGATGGCGAGGTCAAGCGCGTTGACGATGGAATACCGCACGAGGCTCGCCGTTTCCAGGCCTTGCTTCAGCACATTGCCAGCGGCCAGGATGGCAGCCCGACCGGCGAACGTCAGATCCCCGCCGCTCGCCACACCGACAATCGTAGCCTTCGGCAGGGCTTCAGCGGTGGCCTCCCCCGTTTTGACGATGTTTTGGATGATGGAATCCTGGTATTTCTGGTACAGGTTAAGCGCAAACTGGGCGTCCTGCAGGACTTCATCGGCGATCAACAGACCGCGCTGTTTATCCCGAATCTCAGAGTATGTTCTGGCATTGGCCTCGAAGATTGCGATTGCCTTGGTCAGGTCGTTTTGCGCCCCCACCGCATCATTTACGGCCTGCCGAAGCTTCGCGTGTGCGGCGATTTTCTCCGAAATCGCCTGCTGGATCCGGCCCGGAGAGGCGCGCCGGCTGGTCCAGGTGGGGGGTTTGTCGGCGAAACCGTGCGGGCCGATGTTGAACTCGATGGTCTTGTTTGTGCTGAAATCAATGTACGTGTTGACCGACGATCGCCATGAGGGATCCACGTCTCTGAGATAGTACGTTTCCCATTTATTACTCTCGGTATAACTCCAGAGTTCCGGAAACGTGTATTCTGGCAGTTCCGCATACATGTAATGCACGATGTCGGGTCCCGCGTAGCCCTGTTTGTACAACTTGCCGGGACCAATGTCGTCCGGATACGGCGTGCCGTAGAGTTCGATCAGAGTGTTGGTGTAGGCCAGCTCCTGGGCGGAAACGGTGGCCTGCAAGTCGTTCAGCGAGTCCTGCTCCGAGCGCATCAGGCGCGTCACGTCCTTCGCGTCGTCGAAGGAAGCGACGGCGTTGTTCAGCGCCACCTTCGTCCGCTGGTACACCTGCTCGAAGTGCGTCCCGTTGTCCGTCCCCACCACGGCGTTGGGGTTGATGTCGAAGGCGAGCGCGTCCTGCGGCAGGCCCAGTGGCGAAAGGCCGCCCTCGGCGTTTGCCAGCGCCGTCTGCAGGCCGTCGGCCAGCGCGGCCAGATCCTTCAGCTCCGGCACGGTCGTGCGGTCCACCTTCTGAATGCCCTCGTGGTTGGGATCGGGATCCACGGCGGGCAGAATGGCGTTGCCGGCGACCCAGTTGAGGTAGGCCCCCTGGCCGGTGCGCGTCGCCTGATGATCCAGGCCCCAATAGCGGGTGGAGGGCCCGCTGCTGCGCACGGTGTTGACGCGGTTCGTGCCAAAGTGTTCCCAGCCCGCGGTGCTGACCGGTTGATAGTCCTTGCGCCAGGTCAGGTCAAAGACCTGCCGGCCGGCGCGCGCCACGGCGGCGGCGGCGGCGGCGAACTTGCGCTCGTCCTGGTAATCCACGGCCACCGGTTTGCCCAGCACCGTTACCGCCTCGATGCGCGGCACCCAGTCGAACTTCGAGTTGACCAGCAGCGAGTAATAGCCCTTGAGCGCGGTGAGGTAGTGGCCGTAGGCGTCCCCGTGGCCCTGCGGAAACATGCGGGCGGCGTCGGCGGCATTGATGACGCCGTCGGTTGTTGCATTCGGGTTTTCCTGGATGTTGTAATTGAGCGCGTAGATCACCTCGCCTGCGTCAATGCCGCGCGTGTAGTTCCAGAACATCCGGTTATAGACCGGCGCGGTTTCCACGCCCGGTTGCAGGAGGTCATCCCGGCCGCGCAGCAGCGCCAGTTCTTCCTCCAGCAGCGAGGGCACCTGCCCCTTGAAGGCGAACAGGGCCGTGGCCACGTCGCCATAGGTGCTGTCCTTGGTGCCGATGCCGATCGTCGGGTTCGCGGCGTCGGCCCAGGCCTCGTTGCCTTCCATCAGGTAGAGGTCGTTCAGGTAGCCGGCCACCAGCAACAGCGCGTCGTTCGCCGGACCGTAATTGATGCCCCCGTCAATGCTCAGCATCCGGCCGCGCCGCAGCACGGTCTCGTAGATCTCGATGAGGCCGTAGTTGTTGATGCTGGCGAGGTTCAGCGCCACGTCCCCTTCCCAGCGATGGCCGGCCTGCGTGAGGATGCTCACGTCCGTGTTGACGCTGTTGTTGAACAGGTCGGTCACCCGTTGATTAAAGGGGTTGATGCCGGCGAGCACGCGTTTGATCCAGCCTTCGGCCAGTTGCGGTTCCGTCCACTGCGACCAGCCGCGGCTGAAGGAGACGTGGTTGGCGTTGGTCGCGCGATAACGGCTGATCAGGTAGTTGTCCGACAGGGCGCGCACGTCCGCCGCGCCACCGATGATGGCCCGGATCTTGTCCAGATGCCTGGCCTGATCCAACGGCAGCCAGACCGAACCGGCCAGGCCGGTCTGGTCCACGGATTCGTAGGCCTCCAGGCGCAGGTTGAATTTCTGCGAAACTCCCGGCAACGCCTGCGAGAAGAGTTCCACGACCAGGTGATGGGTCACGTTGCCGTTCGCCCGGGTGCCTCCTGCGAAAACCTCCGGACCCAATTTGTAGGCCCGGCTGAGCGCGGCAAATCCCGGCGGTGCCTTGAGGGTGGCGGAATCACCGTTGCCGGTGTTGGCGGTCACGGCCAGTGCCCCGTCCACATAAACCCGGGCACCGAGGGCACTGTCCAGTTCCAGGCTCAACCAGTATTGTGTCAGGTTTTTTGTTGCCGCGACGGTGACGTCACGAAACACGATGCTTTGCGCCTGATTGGGCAGCGCCCGCTCGTAAAGTTCGCTGATCTCCGATGACTTCGGCGGAGTCTCGGGATCGCCATCAATGATGGTCAGCAAGGTCCCGGTGAAGATGAATTCCATGGTGACACCCACCTCCTGCCCATTCTTCATCAGCGCCGTCAGTTCATTCCCCTTCGTCAGCCCGAGACTGGCGGCATTCAGGATGTTATGCGGCGGGTAGTTTTCGAAAAGAAACGCGGGACCAAGCGATGGGTCGAGGTAATTACCTGCCCAATCAAACGCAATCTTGCTGATGAAGATGCCCGCCGTGCCGACATCTTTCAGAACCCGGGGAGCCACTGCGTCTGGCGCTGTGGCGGGAGTATCCGTCGGGAGCGGGAAGGGGATATGACTCCAAGGGCCGTCGCCGAGCAGGGTTGTAGGGGTATTCAGGTAAACGGGCGGCGGCGAACCATCCACCGGCGAGGTGATCAGCCACTCAAACTCATAGTCCTGCACCTGGCCGGCCAGGTCCACCACCTGCTGGAGGGTCAGTTTTTCGCTCAACGGGTTGGAAGATTTCACGATCTTCACCTCGCCCCGGTACAAGGTGTCCACCACCTTGATGACCTGCAGGCTCACCGGTTCCTCCTGTGGGGTGAAGAAGGCCAGTCCGTTTCCCGCCATCAAGGTGACATAGCCGGTTCCCGGTCCGGTGGCCGTCAAGGCGTAGGAATCCACTGCCTCGTCGTCGTCCCGCACGTCCGCCAGTTCCCCGGGGCCAATGGACCGGGCACCTTCCGCGGCCACGTACGTTCCCGGCTTCTGGGGATTCTCCACGAAACGTTCCACCAACGTCTGCAGGCCATTGGCGATGATACCGTCCCATTTCGCCTTCAAAGGGTCTCCGACCAGGCAGAGTTGCTTGAGTTCAGTGGCATCCTGCTGGCCGATGACATTGAGGAGTACATAATCGTCCCCCACCGGCTCATCGAAGAACTGCCCCTTGAAGACCAGCGCTCCGTTTTCTCCCCGATTGGGATCATAAAACAGCCGTTCGCTCAAGTGCGGGGGCAGGTTCGGGAAGTACGTTTTGCCCTGGTACAGGGAGGTTTTGATGGAGTCCGGCAGCTTGCCGAGTTCCGCTGTTCCATCGGCCGGACCGAGCCGGTATTCCTTCTCGCGCGTGGGGTCATGCAGCACAATGGTGATGTGGTTGGGGTCGTCCTTTTGGGACTGCTGATAGACCACCTGCAGGCTGGTCTGCCCCCGCACCGAAGGCAGGCCGCGCTTGGGCAACGTGAGGGTCTCGGCCATCTGCAACACCGGGACGTCGGCCGGCCAGACCGGCCGGTAGGTAATTGCGAGGGCATTGCCGTCCGCGATTCTCTTGCCGTCCTGATCTTTCAGATTGTTCTTGTAGCCGGCAACCGCGTCGCCCACGAATCCGCCGTTCGCGTCGGCACTCCGCAGATACGGCGTGATGGTGCCTTCAGGCGGCTGGTTGGCGACTCCGGGGAAGAAGAAGCCGGGCAGCGTCTTGTAATAAAACTGCGTTGTCATGTACGGATCATCCTGCTCCTCGTGGGGACCGCGATAGACCCACAGGTTTCCCTTGCGATCCTGGAGCGTGAAGGAAGCGTCCGACTCCTTGCCTGACGCCGGCACGGGCTCGGTGCGGAGCTGCCAGTCTTTAAACTGGTTCACGGCCAGACTGGCCACCGGCACGAAGAGCAGCGTTGCTTTTGCGATACTGTCGCCAACAGGAAGTTGATCATACAATTCACGGGCAACCGCGAGTACCTCGGGGGAAGATGTTGTGAGCGGGTCCAATGACGTTCCCCCACCGATTGGTGGACCTGCAAAAAACTCTGAATGGGAAACAACTTTCGAAGAAGATGTCACTACGAGTCGCCTCTTGCTTGTGCTCCAGTCATCGACATACAGGTTCCAGATCGAGCCCAGCGCTGGGGCGACGACATACACCGCTTGCGTGTAGTTGAGGATCTGAGGAGCTGCGGTTTGGTAATCCAACACCCTTTGAATTGTAACCCGCTCACGCCTTGTCCTCGGCAAAAAACCCGTTTCGGAAACGAATTCGACATTTGTGCGCGTGGTGGCCACGCCCGAACCTATACTGATCGCCGGCTCGACGGCCACCACCCCGCTGAGGCTCTTCGCCGCGTAATCCGCGTTCGTGACAATGAACCAGTTCGTCGTCTTGAAGTCTGTCGGTTGCAGGGCCAGTTCGCGGAACCAAGGACGGAAGTGGTTCGGCTCGACCGTCGTCAGCACGCCGTTGGTGGTCGAAGAACCGACCGTCCGGAATTCCACCTCCGAGTTCAGGCTGCGCGGCAACACGATTTTTCCATTTTCCGTCAACTTGGGCACCGTCGGCTGCTCCAGCAACGGCAGCGGCATCGGCGCCTGGAGAACGGTGCCGGCATTCACGCGGTAGTTGAATTTCACATCGCCCTTCTCGCGCAGCACCTTGAAGGGCTTCATGGCGGGCCGGCCGTCATTGGCCGCGTATTGCAGCAGGACGAACGGCTCGGAGGAATAGGTCGCGTCAGGCCCGGTCAGTTCGGCGGGGTCATCCGGTTTCGTCAGGTTCAAGTCGTCGCGCAGGGCGAAGGCCTGCCCGCCCTGCATCAGGGCATGTTCCTCGTTGGGATTGTAACCGGGCAATGACGGGTCGTTCTGGACGTAGATGCCGCCGGTGGCCTGTTCGCTGGGCAGACTGCCGCTGCCGTCGTTGCTGGCCAGCACGATTTCAGCGGGGTTGGCCGGCCACTGGATGGTGTAGCGGCCGATGACCGAGGGCCAGTAAATCGGCTCGAAACCCTGGGCACCGTTGGCCGCGTTGTAGCCCGCGCTGGGCGCATTGGTCCGGAACCACGTGACTTCCAGAAAGTTCGTGCCGGGGATGGCGTTGACCGGGATGATTGCACCCAGGTTCGCCGCCGCGAAGCCGCTGACATACGGGTCCACGTAGGCACCGGGGCTGTACAAATCGCCCATATTCGTGTTGAGATGGCCGGCGAGGTAGCCATTGGTGGTCGTCCCCAACTCTCCGGCCGGGGCATGGAGGCGTTGGCCCACCTCCACGGTATCCGTGATCACCCGGGGCGCCGTGAACGCATTTGCCCAGAGGATTGGCTTCGGCGGGGCGGTCGGCTCGGGCACCTCCGTCGCGGGCATCGGTCCCAGCAATCCGGCGAGGGTGGTGACCAGGGTGGCGGCGTTGACATTACCGGGAAACACGAGCGATTCGGTGGGCGCGTAATCGAACGGTTTGTAATGGGTGTCGGTGGTGGGGGCGACTGCTGGTATTTGCTGGCTGGCCGCGTCGTCAAAGACGAGGTTTACCACCTGGACGCCCGGGCCCACGCCGCCGGCATCCGACATCAGGACGCACACCTTGCCCTCCGGTCCGACGAGGAAGACATCCACGTCTTTCGGCACCGTGTGGGTGAATCGGTTTAGTTTCACGCGCACGGCGGTCACCGTATTGGTGATGCCGTCCACGAAGATGCTGGCACCATAGGGGGTCGCGTTGGTGGGGCCAGCGGCGGACGAAGGGATGACAATCTCGGTTTCGGCAAAGGTGAACTCGTTGGTCGCGAGCAGGCCGGTCGCCGCGTTGGTGGTCTCCACAACCACGGCCCAAGAGGCGATCGAGCCCTCGCCACCACCGGCGGCGTTGCTCACCACCAGGCTCCAGAGGCCGTTCACGCCCCGGGTTCGCGCCGTCAGGTAGGCATCGTACGCGGCCTGGTCCGCCGGCAGGTTCGCATCAAACTCGGTCTTGGCCCTCTGGTAGTCCTTCTGTTTGCCAAAGTAGTCGGTAACCGCCGTCAGGTTCGTGGCGAGGGTGCCCGTAAAATCGGTGGCCTTGAGATTGGTATCCAACCAGGAGAAGACCCGCTCGAAGGCGACGAAGGCACCGGCGGTGAAGCGCAGCAAGGTGCGATGCGCCGGAAAGCCCGCATCCAGCCGGGTGTAGAACTTGAAATCCGCGGTAAGATTGGCGCGCAGGCCGCCAGCCGCATCCGCGTCCTGGTAGGCGATGGTCGGCACGTTTGCGTTGGCCAGCGGTACCGCCGTCTGTTTTGCCTCCTCGTCCGTGGCGGCCGGGGGGCGGGCGTAGTGGCTGTATTTGGCCGTGTCCGCCGGCCAGATGAACTGGTAGCGACCAAACCGCGCGGGCCACTTGATCCCCTGCGAGCCCGCCTCCAGCCAATGGACCTGGTAGTCGTTCAAGTTGTGCGTCTCACCGGTGGCGTAGAGTTCAATATCCTCGCTGCCCGCCACGTTTTGCTGGTAGGCAAACGTTTCTCCCTGGCCCGGTTGCTGGACCGGCGCCGGCACCAGTGCCGCCGGCGATCCGGCTGGCGGGGTGATCGGTTCCCCCAGTTCGATGGTGACGTCTTCCGGGAAGGGCTGTTTGGACACATCCACGATCTCGAAACCGAGATGCTGGTGGCTGTTGTCCGGGCGCGCATCGCCCAGCAGTTCCAGAAAGACCCGGCCCTCCTGGTTGAAGGCATAGATGTTGCCCTGCGGCTGGTCATACCACAGCGTGCGCAATTCCGGCAGTGTTGTGTTCGTGCTTCCGTCCGTGGGACTGGTGCTGCCCGGCCCGACAAATTCTTTGGCGACCGTCTTGGGGAAGTTCTGGTTATAGACAATCTGCACCCCGCCCACCCGGGCCTTGGGCACGGCCACCGGCTTGCCCAGGGCGAGAAAATCACGCTGCGTCCAGTACATCTTGCGGGGTGGTTTGATGGCGCTGCCGGAAACGACGTAACGAACCGTGTGCAGCAGAAAGACGCTGGCACCGTTGGTTTCAAAGCTCGGGATGTCCGGCGATCCGTTTTCATTGACGTAGCCGGACGGTTTCGTCGCCACGGTGTAGGGCGCGGCCTTCTTCCACGTCACCGCGAGGGGACCGGCCTGGATGGCGAAGACCTGCAGGGCGTTTGAACTCCAGTAGTAGGGTGCGTCCGCGTGGTTGTTCACCGAATACGGCTCGGCCAGCCAGTAGGACTCCTTGACCACGTTCGTCGGCAGCAACTGGTCGATCTCGTCCTTTTCCGGCACCGGGATCACACTGCCAAAGAGGAAGGAAATCTGCCGGTTCTGGTAGGGCGCGCCGATCTGGGCACGACGAAAGATCATGACCACCACACCGCTCGATTTGGCCACGGGCAGTTGCATCCTTTCGGCCAGCGCGCCGCTGAAGGCGTTCGTGCCCGCCTGGAGACCCGCGTCGTTCTTCACCGTCTGCCAGGCGGTCCTGCTCAGCCCGGGAATGCCGCCGTAGGAGAGCAGGCCCTGAAACTGGCTGGCCGTGGGCGGGTTGATGGTCAGGCCTTCCGCAATTTGGGTCGCCTGGGTGGGCGCCCGCCCGTCGGAAGCGGGTGGCACGCCGTTCGTCGGCGAGAGTGGCACTCCGCGCGGCGACTGGAGATTGTCCGTCGTCAGGTTCTGGCGGATTTCCAACGGCAGCTTGAATTCGGCGGCCGTGACCAGCAACCCCGAGCCGAAGAGCAACAGGAGGGCGATTCGTGGAGTTTTCATAAGCGGCCTCATGGCGAAGGGTCAGATTCCGAGGAATGAAAGATTGCCCGCCGGGCGGCACACACTACCGCGCCCGGCGGGCTCCCGCCGCGCAACAGGCGCGACGCGAAAGGTTGGCATGGAGCGCGGATTGTCCTCCACCCGAGGCGCGTCCGGTGCGGCTGCCGGAGCGCCGACTTGCAGTCGGCTTACCGCGACCGCTGTGGCTGGGCGGGGACCTGCGGAGGATGCTGACGCGCCGCTCTTCTCCCCACGGTTTAAGCCGGCAACATGCCGGCGCTCCGTCCGGTTCATGGAGAGGTTTCCCGGAAAATGTTCGCGCCGTGTACCCTTGAACCCGGAATCTCCCTCACCCTCCCCGTGGACATCCCGATACGAGGGACGCCCGGTGAGGGCACCGGGCCTACAAGCTGTAGGCCGGGTCCCCTGACCCGGCGCTTCGGATTCACGGCTACGCCGTTCGAACTTTTTCAAGGCACCCTCTCCCCCATCGGGGGAGAGGCCTGCGACGAGCTCAGCCGAGTCGGACGGGGTGAGGGGGCATCCCGGTTCATGGAAATATTTCGCGGAAGCGGTGTTTCGTGCTTTCAACCTCTGAACCGTAGCAGCCGACGTAAGGAGGCTCTGATTTCCTTCGCCCGATATTGTATGAGCCTCCTCACGTCGGCTGCTACGAGGTTCGTTGGGAGGGAAAGCGGCGGTAAACGCGCCGCAGTCCAGACGCTTCGCGAAGTCCAGGGCCGCCAGAGGTTCGCGCCAGCGTCTGGAGTGCGGTGGCTTCAGCACCGCTTTTGGGATGCCCGCAAATCCCGTAGCCGCCGAGGTACCGAGGCGGACCGGGGATTCCGCCTCCTCACGTCGGCGGCTACGGGGCCTCGCCACCCGCACGCCGTCACCCGGCCAGATGTGCTGGCACTGGCACCGGATTCGGTCTTTTTGTCGGGTGGGTTTCATGAGGGGGGATGGATGATAATCCGCTATTGGTTTCCGCGCGTTCCAATGGTGCTGGCGACCGGACGGCCGGCGGGCAGGCGTTCCTCACGGCGCAACTCAACCGCCCGGGCCACCAGCTTCTTCAATTCGGCAAGCTGCTGCTCCAGATTCGCCACCTGGCCGATCTGACGACTCAACTGCTCAACCCTGGCCCGGAGCAGTTCATTTTCCTTCTTCAATCCGGCAATTTCGCCGTCCTTCTCCTGTTTGAGTTCCTGAATGGCCTTGATGGCGATCGTTCCCAGGCTGGTGACACCCACCGTCATGGCGCCGTCCGGGCAGGCGGGAGTGGATGGATCCGGGGCCTGTCTTCCGATCAGTTCGGGGAACAAAGGTTGAAACTCCTGAGCGATCACCCCCAGTTCCGGGTGGGTGTCCGGATTGCCGCCAATCCAGCGGAAGCGCCGCATCTTCACCGCCATGACACGCTTCAGCACACTCTCGGCATCCACGATGTCGGTCTTCAATCGGCGATCCGAAGAGAAGTTCCAATCGGAATCACCGTCGTACGTAACAGTCCTGGCTGCGCTGCCACCTTGCGAGGTCCCGCCAACGGCATCAAAATTGAAACCATTATTACTCCGCCACCAAGCCGAGGTCTTAGCCTTATCGGTTTCGTGATAAACCTCCGCATAGTTTGCGATGACTCGAAAAGTTTTTCCTTTCGAAGTGTCCCCGCGCACGATGGAGGATGGAATTCGCGCATCATCAATGATGCCGGTGGTGATTTTCGACGCAGCCAAGTTGGGGATCTGCGATGCGGTCAGGCCCGTCAACTCGGAGCCGTTGCCCGTGATTGTGCCACCGAAGGTGACGTTCCCAGCCGAGGTCCACTGTAGAGCGAGTTTCTCCGTCGTCCCTTGGCGGGTCCCTAAACCACCGCCTGAGTATCCGAACAATACGGGACCATCGACATTCACGCTGGCGAATTTTGAACCACCGGAATCCGTTCCAAAAAAACCGAGGCCATGACCTGTGTCAGTGCCATGCCGAAGGTAGAGCGGGACATTGTAAAGCCGCAGATTCTTCATGACATTCGTGCCCAATGTGCCGGAGGTGATTTTGCTCGCATCCAGGTTCGGAATCCGATCTGCCGATGAAAAAGTTCCGCTTGTGATCTTCTCTGCCCCCAGGTTCGGGATTTGCGACGCACTCAAGCTGGTCAACAACGCCCCGCTGCCCTTGAACGAGGTTGCTTCAATGGTGCTGTTGGCGGGAAGCTTGATGGAGGTGGAACTCACATAGGAGGCCCCAGCACCGTCAACAAGCTCGGTAGCCCTTGTCGCCAGGAAGGCATAGGGCGAGGTGAGCAGGCGCAACCGCGGCGCGATGGTCGAGTTGGCCCCGCCCGTGCCAATTTTTTCCACCGTGATTTCCACGAACCGGTCGGAAGCGTTGGCCCCGGCAAACAGGCCGGCCAGCGACGCCGATGCCAGGCCGGTTGTCGGATTGACGCCTTCGCCCAGCAGGATGCTGAAATAGCCGTTGTCCACCGTCACCGTCTGTTTCTCCTGCCACAGTGTCGCGCCACCGCTCTGGCTGGCGTAGATCTTGAAGATCATGTCGTAATTCCGGGGGCCGGTGTTGGTGCTGCCGAGCGGTTTCCCTTCGGTGTCCACCACATAACCCTGGTAGGTCAGGCGGTCCGGCGGACTGGCATTGGCGGCGCACAGGTCCGGCCCAACCGCGGCCAGGGTCAGCAGGAACAGGCAAGACAGCAGGAGGGCGACGTGGCCGGGGCAGACGGGGTGCGTGATGGTTTTCATGGTGATCCCTTCGGGTGGGGGTTGGGGGTGGCGGTGATCGGGGGCAAGGATGGTTTTCATAAAATTCAGGGTTGGGCGTTCAGGGAGTCTTGGTCAGGGTGGGCACGTCGTTGATCCGGTTGAGGGTGAAGGCACCGCGAACCTCGAACTCCCGGGTGTCCGGGGTATTTGTCGAACCAACCTGGCGAACCAGACCCAGCACCTCGATCGTCTCCGCATAGGTGCCGCCGAGTTGCTGCCCGGCGGCGGTGAGGCTGGCAAAATCATCCGCCGGTGGCGTGACCGCGAGGGTGATGTTCCGCACGATCGTGTAGGATTCGACTCCCTGCAGCAGGGGGGTCTTGAAGGTGGCGTCCAGGTTGTCGTGGTCCGGGTGGTAGGTGTGCAGGAAGGGGTTGGACTGCTGGTCGGCGTAATCGAGCCGCACGGTGGCGCTCACGTTGGCGGCCGGGCCGAGGAGGCCGCTGAAGGTCCAACCGTCATTGTTCTCCGTCCACGGCAGGTGGGTGACGCTGATGCGACGGGCTTCGGCCAGCAGCGCCCGGTTCAGGACGGCTTCGCGGGTGGCGACCACCTGGTTGGTGTAGGCGTCCTGGCCCACATAGACGCGCTGGAGCAGGACGGCCCCGCCATTCGTGGGGTTGTGGACGATCAGTCGCAACGGGAAGAACCGGGGAACATCGCCGAGGCTGGTGTCGATGTTGGTGGTGATATAGGCGCCAAAGTCATTGGTACTGGTGGATGTGACGAGCACTCCATTCGTGTCGGTCTGGAAGGCTTTGAGATACTGGCCCACCTGCGTCACCACCGCGCCCCCCACCCAGAGACCGGCGGCGGAGGCGACCGTGGCGGAGACCGGCACGTCCACCTGCGAGAAGCCGAGCGAATCGGTAAAGCTGAGGATGCCGGCGAGCAGTTCGCCGGGAGCGGCGGTGATGGCGGCGCGGTTCAAACCGATCACGACTTCGGTCTCGGAACCCGGCTGGCCCTGGCCGGCCAGCACCCACGATCGGGGTGTGCCCGCGGGAAGGTTCGAGTAGCCGTGGGTGAGATTGGTGGGGTTCAGGCTGCCGCGCACCAGCAGCGGCGGCGCGCCCGCAATGGCCGGCTGGCCGGCGGGTGGCGGCTCTGACGCGGCGAGCTTCAGGGTGACGGTGAGGTCGCTGGTGGTGAGATTGCGCAGGCGCAGGCTGGCGGAGCCCAGGGTGCGGTCGAATTTCAGCCCGCCCGCACTCACGGCGGTGATTTCAAACGGCCCGAAATAACGGTTGTAAACGTTGGTGGCGCGCATCCAGAAAGCCTGGCCGCGCCGGACAAACGTGGAGCGGTAGGCGATGATCCGGGCGGGGTTGTTGTCGCCCAATTCACCGCCGGGATACTGGAAAATCTCGGCATCCAGCCGCAGGTCGGGAGCGGGATTCAGAAAGTCTTCAAGACTCGGCGCACTGGCCGGGGCGATCGGGAAACCGAGGAAGTTCAAGCCGGAAACGGTCCACTGGTAATTGGGCGGCACCGGCCGGCCCTTGACCGTCCAACTGAAATCGGTGGTGGCATAGACCAGAAAGGCGGCGTTGCCGACCAATCGTTGCAATGCGGAGGTGGTGCCCGCCGCCTTCTTCCAACTGGCCCATTGGCTGCCGGTGTCGAGGGGGGCCTGCGGTGTCTGGACATACTGCATTCCGGCGGACGGAGGAATCCACATCCAGACTTCTGCAATCGGAGTGGGGATGAGGGCTCCCGCTCCCACCAGGTTATGGAGCGTCTCATACGAGGCATCCACATGCAGGTAAACGGCGTTCCAACCCTGCTTGAGACCGATCGTCTGGGTGAGCCATTGCGCCCGGAGCGGCAGCGCCGAAAGCATGAGGGACGCGAGAACGATCAGGACGGGAGACCACGGGCGACGATGACCGGAACCTTTCCGTCCCACCCGGTGCGTTCCCCACCTGGATCGCTTTTCGTGTATTCCGTGTGTTTCGTGGTTCTCCACTTTGGAGTTCGGGTTGAAGTGGGGGGTCTTCATAAAATGCCTACGGTTTTCGGTAAAAGTAGAAATCGGGTTGCGGGTTCAGCCGTTGCAACGAGGTCAACGTCTGCCCGGTGTCGTTGCGCCCCCCATGGATCAGCAGTTCGTTCCCGGTGAAGACCGCCGTGCCATCGCGTCGCGTCAAAGGAGCCCCGGCGCCGTTGAGCGATCGCCACGAGTCGGTCGCCGGTTGATACGCGGCGCCGTCCGCCACCGTTCCCGTCGCGCTGGTGCCGCCCCAGATCAGCATTTCGGAACCGGTCCAGAACGCGTGGTGCCCGTGGCGGGCCGCGGGGGCGTTCGTGGGGTTCAGCGAACTCCAGGCATTTGCGCCGGGATCGTAGCTCGCGCCGTCGCCCCGAAAGACCCCGTTGGCAATTCCGCCCCAGACGATCAGGCGGCTGCCGGTCCACACGGCGGAGTGGGACGTGCGGGCGGAAGGGGCGTTGCTCACCGTGAGGGAAGTCCAGGTGTTATTTACGGGGTCGTAGCCGCCGCCATCGTTCAACTCGCCGAACTCACCCAGGCCACCGAAGACCAACAGCCGGGAACCGGTCCACACCCCGCCGGAACCAAAGCGCGGACCGGGAGCGTTGGTCAACGAGATCGGCACCCACGTGTCATTCGTCGGGTTGTAGCGCGCCCCGTCACCCAGCGGGACGCCGCCATCATGGCCACTCCAGATGACCATCTCGGAACCGGTCCATGCAGCTACCTGTTGCAACCGGCCAACCGGAGCGTTGTTTGTGGTGATAGGCCGCCAAATCTGCTGAGCAGGATTGAATCTCCCCCCGGTGTTCAGTTCGCCACCGGCATTGAAGCCACCCCAGATGAGCATCTCGGAACCCGTCCACACAGCCGACTGTCCGCGCCGGGCCGTCGGTGCATCCACCGGCGAAACGATGCCCCAGGTATCCGCCCCGGGATCATACAGACCGCCACTGCCCGAATAATTCCCGCCTCCGACATCGCCGCCCCAGACAATCATGCGGCTGCCGGTCCAGACCGAGGAAAGACCGAAGGAAGCCGTGGGCGAACCGGCCACCGTGCCACTGCTCCACGGCGAGGCGGGAACTTTCATGAAGTTCACGTAGCCAAGGCCGGTCAGCGCCGGGTCCGCAGGATCGGTGGAAACCGTCACTACATTGACAGGTTGTCCCCCCGTTCCGATTTTCGCCTCCACGGCGGCTACATCCGTCATCCGGGCGATGTTGGTGCCCAGGCGGCCGTCGGCCAGCGTGCCACCCGTGATTTTGGCGGCATCAAGATCCGGAATGTTTGCCGCCACCAGCGTGCCGTTCACACTCGTTGCCGACAGGTTGTTCAGTCCGGCACCACTGCCCGCGAACGTGCCACTGAACACGTTCGCGAAGTTCGTGGCTGTGACGACGCCGCTGTGGCTGTTTGAGCCGATCCATTGGTTCGTGGCGGCCAGCAGATCGACAATCGCCTGCGCAATGGCAGCGATCCGAGCACTCGTCTCTGCGTTCAAGGCACCGGTCAACGCGGTGTTGGTGGCGAGCACGCGGGCGCTCAACGCATTGCTCGTGACGGTGATTTGCGGTCCAGCACCCGTGATGACTGTCAGCAGGTTCGTCGGCAGATGCCGTTCCTGAATCAAGCCCTCCGGCAACGAAGTGACTGTGGTCGCGATGTCCGCCCGCCGGGCGGATTCCGCCCGGACGGCGAAGGCCACCGATCCAAGCCGCTGATCTGGCTGGAGCAGCACGAACTCCGCTCCCAGGCCAACCCACACCCGCAGCCAGAGCGATTCATGGTCGAAGACCGCGGCCGTGAGCGGGAGCATGTTCGTTACAGTGGTGTCGCCCAACCGCGCCGAATAGGCGCCGCGACTGACCTCCAGCAGGGTGAACGACGCCGGTTCACCCCCCGCCACACTTGAACCGTCATGGCTCCAGACGCTTTCCGACCGGTCGTTCACCAGCGCGAACTTGAAGGCAAAACTTCCTTCAACGGCCACCCCCTGGTAAACGAGATGCCCCTCGTAATTCAACGTCAACGGAACACCCCAGACAAAACCTCCCCTCAGGCACAGCACCGCAACCGCCATTGCAATCCAGCCGTGCCTGTTCGATGATCGCCACATAACTAGGGATCCTTAACTGCAAAGCGAATTCCGGTCGCGATGTGCCTCTCTCCCGGTTTGAACTCCGCCAACCGAACCCCTCCGCCAAAGATTGTAATGCCACCCATTTGCCCGCCGGGCCGATGATACCGGCTGATTAGGGCTTCTGGAATAAGCGACTCGAAGGAAACACTGCCGACCATCCGAAACTGGCGTGACGAAGGCATAGAGGAATGGACTCCAGCAGGATTCGTCATGCATAACATTTCTTGCACTTCTCAAGCTCTTCATTGCTGCTGCCCAACGGTTCGAGTGGGCGGCAGGATGGCCTGCGGCGGGTTGAAAATTCCTGTAAAAAGACAGGTCAACCGTCTGGGCCTCAATCGCACGGCATGAAATTGCCAGGGGCTACCTGCGTCCTCGACCAAATCTTATTCAAGCGTTCGCGATCTACAGGAAGCTCGCGTCCCAGAGGCAAACCCGGGCCAATTCACAAATTGCCGGCCCTTGACGCCCGAATCGAGAAGGTGCATATCATGTCGGCTCGAAAACTGAAGTCAGACAATTGACATATGCCGACCTACGAATATAGCTGCGAGAAATGTGGTGGTGAGTTTGAATTGCGACAATCCATGAAGGACGACGCCTTGTCGGTTTGCCCAAAGGATAAATGCCTCAAGGCCCGCTGGGGTAAGGGACGGGTCAAACGCGCCATCGGCACGGGCGCGGGACTGATTTTCAAGGGAGACGGCTTCTACACGACCGATTATCGCAGCGAAGGGTACAAGGAATCGGCGAAAAACGACAAGCCACCGACGGAAACCAAACCCGCCGAAACCAAGACTACCGAAACCAAATCGTCGGATTCCAAGGTTGCACCGGCAAAAGCAGATTCCAAAAAGCCGAAAACCGAGGCAAAATCGCCCACCAAAACCGGCTGATATCGCTGCCGGGTCCAAACCAACGATGACCGGCCTAACACCCAACCATTTTCCGCGATTCACGACTGGCCTCGTTGCCGTGGTCGGAATCCTTCTCGCGCTGGGCCGGAGTCAGGCAGCGGACATCAATCCGTCGATTCTCAAGCTCAAAGCCAACACGTTCACCAGCCAGTGCGGCCAGTTCACTGTGATCGGCCATGCGCCGGGGTCTCCTCTCGGACCGCCTTCTCTCTCAAAGATTCGCGGCGGCTATCTGCAAATGGACCCGGCGCTGCTGTTGCTCACGTGCGAACAAATCAAAACAAAACTCCTCGGGCTGCTGGAAGGCGGGGACGAATGGAAGGGGGCCATCACCGTCTTTGTTCAGGGCAAGGCGCTCGCCAGTGAACCGGTCCAGGTTAATTCACAATGGTATCCCCACGGTTGGCGATTCCAAATCGTGGTGCCGGGACAGGTCGAGCGAAAGCAATTGATACGCGCGACGGTGCGGGCGTTGTTGCTGGAGATGGCCAATCGCCACAACCCCACCGCGGGTCTCGCCGAAACGCCGCTGTGGTTGCAGGAAGGTTTGGCCGCCCAACTCTTCGCCCTGCACGGTACCACGTTGGTGCCCGGCAATCGAACATTGACGATTCAGACCGAAACCTCCGTGGATGTTTATCGGGAGGATCGCGATCACCTGCGGCTTTTCAGGCCGCTTGACTTCGCCGCTCTCAGTTACCCGACGCAAAGACAACTCACGGGCCTGGCCTGGGAGACGTTTCAAAAATCCTCGCACTTGTTCGTAGCCGAATTACTGCAGTTGCCAAACAGCCCGGTTCTCTGCCGCAAGATGCTGAAACTCCTGCCCGATTACCTGAATCATCAACTCGCATTTCTGGAGGCTCATCGCCCGTTGTTTAAAAGCATGCTGGACGTCGAAAAGTGGTGGTCCGTTGTCCTCGTGAATTTTCAATCGCGTGACAAAAATCGCCGTTGGTCGGAGAGCCAGAGCATCGGGCGGCTGGAGGCCATTCTTCGCCAACCGGTCGAAGTGCGCCTCGCTTCGAACGCCGTGCCCACCCGAACCGAGATGTCGCTCCAGGAATTAATCGACCAGACTGACTACGCGGAGCACAAAAGGGTTCTTCTGCTATCGGTCACTCGACTGGGAATAATTCAGCACCACTCGCAGAAGGATTTGGCTCGGTTGATTCTCGATTATCGGCGAACGCTCGAGGACTACATGCGGAAGCGGGAAGAAGCGCCCACCACGCGTAGCCTGCATCATGCCAGTGGCCGCCTTGCCCTTACCGCCGCCATCAAGAATCTGAATATTCTGGACGAAATCCGGCGCGATATCCGACTAGTGGCGACTCCCGACGCCCCCGAAGCAGGCCTCGAACGGGTGGAACGACTACTCCGCGAATCCGGCCTCCCTTGACACCCCACCCACTCAAACTATAGTTCGCGCACCATGCCTCAGGACAGTGCATCGTCGATGGCCGACGACCCGGCGGACCGGCAATTATTTGAATCACTCAAGGAGTTTCATCCCGCGGGAAAAGGATGCTGGTCCGGAGTATCTGACGCCGACTGGAACGACTGGCGCTGGCAGCTCAAGAATCGTGTCACCCGCCTCGAACAGCTCGAAAAGCTTCTACCCACACTCACTGCCGAGGAACGGGCCGGAGCGATCCTCGCCCGAAGCAAACTCGCGATGGCGGTGCCACCCTACTATTTCAATCTGATTGATTCCGCTGACGAGAACTGCCCGATACGGCGGCAGGTGATCCCCCGCGCCGAGGAAACGACCACTGCGCCCTGGGAGATGTCCGATCCCTGCGGGGAAGACAGCCACTCACCCGTTCCCGGCCTCGTTCACCGCTATCCGGACCGGGTGCTGTTTCTCGTCACCGATCGTTGCGCGGCCTATTGCCGCTACTGCACCCGTTCGCGAATGGTCAGCAATGCGGCCGGCTACGATTTCCATCCCGAGTTTGAGCGACAGATTGAATACATCGAGCAAACGAATTCCATCCGAGACGTCCTGCTGAGCGGAGGCGACGCGCTCCTGCTGAGCGACGATAAACTCGAATACCTGCTCAGCCGCCTGCGCGCGATCAAGCACATTGAATTCCTCCGCATTGGCACGCGCATCCCGATCTTTTTACCGCAACGCATCACGCCCGCATTGTGCGAGATGCTCAAGAAATTTCATCCGCTCTTCGTCAGCATTCACGCCAATCATCCACGCGAATTGACTACCGAAGTGCGGGCCGGTCTGGAGCGTATGGCGGACGCCGGTATTCCGCTCGGAAATCAATCCGTCCTCCTCAAGCATGTCAACGACAGCCCGGTCATTATGAAAGCGCTTGTGCAAAAGCTCCTCATGTGCCGCGTGCGGCCTTACTACGTTTACCAATGCGATCTCATCGCGGGGTCCGCGCACCTTCGCACCAGCGTTCGCCGCGGCCTGGAAATCATGGAACAGCTTCGTGGCCACACGACCGGATACGCCGTTCCCCAATACGTGATTGATGCGCCGGGTGGTGGCGGAAAAGTTCCGGTGAATCCGCAATACGTCCTCAGCCACAACCACGACCGCGTCGTCATTCGCAATTTCGAGGGCAAAATATTCGAATACCCCGAAAAGGCGGATGGCACACCTCTTTGTGCCGCTCCGACAGACATCGAAGAGCCCGAATTTGCCTAATCAGCCAACCCGGCGCCATTGGTTTCTGGCAGATGACCGCGATGCCGCGCTCAGTAGCGTTCTTCACCAGGGCCAAATGCGAGTCCGGCCGCGTTGCTACGGCCACGAATTCTGGCTGCTCCCGGTCGAGCATCTCATCGACGGATTCGTAAGCGCCTGCGATTCCGTATCGATCGGAAAACTCGCGGGCCTTGCCCGGCACGCCGTCCGCGACGGCGGTGATTTGCGCCGCATCGATACGCCCCCAGGCCTCCGCCTGGAATCCGGCAAAGAAGCCCGCGCCATCCATCACGCCTTTCAGGGGATCACTCATGTCAGATCGGCGTTGAAACCCCATCGTAGCGCAGGCCAGTGGGTTTGAATTTCAAATTATTCGTCATCCTCCCCTTGAACCTGATAGCAGCCGACGTAAGGAGGCTCATGCAACATCGGGCGAAAGAAATTAGAGCCTCCTTACGTCGGCTGCTACAGTTCAGAGGTTCAGAGCGCGAGACTTCGTTTCGACTAAATCTCTCCCCACCACGTACGAGAGGGAGAGTCCAACGCATGCACCGCGCGCATGCCGCAAGAACAACCCGCAAAGCGTGCATTTCACTAAACATCCCCAATTTCCCGCAGGAATTCGAGTTGCCGAGCAATCTGGCGGTCGCGATTCGCAATGACTTGCTCTGCGTTGCGAGTTTTCCAGTCGTAGAATCCCTGCCCGCTTTTCATGCCGGCCGCACCCGCATCGAGTTTCTCCACGAGCAAAAGGGACGGCTCAGTGTTCGTCGCCAGATCCGGCAGCAGGTATTTGTGAATGCGCTGCACGGCGTCCAAACCAACCAGGTCCATGTTTTCAAAAGGACCCAGGGCGGGCAGTCGCAAGGCAAAGGTCAGTTTCACAATCCGATCCAGTTCCTCCGCCGAGCAGACACCAGCTTCGACGAGCGCCAACGCCTCCCGCCACATCGCGTGCAGCAGGCGATTACCGACGAAGCCGGGAACGTCCTTGCAACGAACGGGAATCTTGCCGATGTCCTCCATCAACGCGCAGGCGACGTCCAGTTTGTCGGCGGGCGTCGCCACGCCGGCAATCATCTCGACCACCGGAATGATGTGCGGCGGATTCCAGAAATGCGCGCCGACCAAAAGTGATTCGCATTCACCACCTCGTCCCATCTCGGTGATGCTTAAACCACTCGTTGCGGAAAGGAACAACGCATCGCGCCGCTTCGCTGAGTCGAATCGTCGAAACAGCTCGGTCTTGAAATCCATGACTTCAAGAATGCAATCGAGCACCACATCGGCTTCGGCATCCAACCGGGTCAAATCCGGGCAAAGAACGGTTTCGCCGCCGTCGCGCTTTGCGGGTCCGAGGTTTTCATTCGACCATAAGGCCAGGGTGTCCAACTGCGATTGCACCGCGCGCAACTTCTCCTCATCGCGCGCCCACAACAACACCCGGTAGCCGGAGCGCTGAAACGCCACGGCGGCCGATGAACCCATCTGCCCGATTCCACAAATGCCGATCACCGGTAACGAACTGAGATTCTCATCACTCATTGTTTTTCTTTCCGTCTTTAATGGCTTTCTTTCAAAATACCGTGCCCATTCATACCGAAGAGCGACCGCGATGAACACACTGAACGTGTGTCCTGCAGCAATTCTCAATTTGGCGGAGCGCCGATTTGAAATCGGCTTGAACCGCCCGAAAGGAAAACCGTTCTCGGGGTCGTCCGATCAAAAGTCGGCTACCAGCCAGCGCTACGTTGCCAAAATGAGAATTGCTGTGTGACCTGCCGGTCAGCAAGTGGAACCGGTCCGATCAACGAATCGAGGAAGCGGATTTCAACCCTGGCTGACCGGTCTTGCGCCCCCACGGTTTCCCCGGCATCCTCATCGGATGTTCAAGCAACTCGATCACATTGCCATCGTCGTGCGGGACACGGATGAAGCTCTGAAGTTTTATCGCGATCAACTCTGTCTTCCGCTGATCCTGAGTGAAGTCATCGAGGAGGCGAATGTTCGCCTGACGCACCTTGATCTGGGCAATGTCGAACTGCAACTGATTCAACCGCTGACCGAGAATCATCCGTTGCAGAATCATCTGAATGAACACGGCGAAGGAATGCATCACCTGTGCATCGCGGTGGATGACATCACCAAATCAATGAAGGCCTTGCCCGCTTTCGGTTTGAAATCGCAGCCGAACGAACCGCATCGCGGTCCGCGTGGGCGAACGGCGGCATTTATCGACCCGTTCACCACGCGCGGTGTCCGATGGGAGATGACCGCCGATCCTTTGTAGCGCAGGCGTCCCGCCTGTGAAAGGACGTGGACAGCCAACCAACGACTCCGGCAGGTCGGGTGCCATGATTCCAAGCGTAAGCCCCCCGTGCAGGCTGGAAGCCCGCGCTACGAATCGACCAGCCCGGCCTCGAACCATACTGGCATCGGCAACCTTTCTCTGCTACAACGTTCCCGATGAAAGCGGCCTCGAAATCCAAACGCACCCGCAAGCGAACCAGTCAACCGGACGATGAGCCGACCCTTATCTCAGAGGCGATGACCCTCTCGGCGCAAGAGGTCACTCCGGTCGCCAATCGCGCGCTGAATTTCGGCGACAAATGGGATTACGCTCCAGCACCCGAATCCGTGATGCCGGCGATTGCCAAACGTTACGAGTTGTTCATCGACGGCAAATTCACCCGACCGCATTCCGGCAAATACTTTTTGACCATCAACCCGGCCACCGAGCAGAAGATTACCGAGATTGCGGATGCGGATGCACATGATGTGAACAAGGCCGTTCGCGCGGCCCGCACGGCCTACGATAAAACCTGGAGCAAGATGCCGGCGCAAGAACGCGGCAAATACCTCTATCGCATCGCCCGTCTCATTCAGGAAAAATCACGCGAACTCGCCGTGCTCGAAACACTCGACGGCGGCAAACCCATCAAGGAAAGCCGCGACATCGATTTGCCGCTCGTCGCGGCGCATTTCTTCTATCACGCCGGCTGGGCCGACAAGTTGAAATACGCCTTTCCCGGGCGCGACCCGAAGCCGCTTGGCGTTTGCGGACAAATCATTCCGTGGAACTTTCCGCTGCTGATGGCGGCCTGGAAAATTGCCCCCGCGCTCGCATGCGGGAACACCGTCGTCCTCAAACCCGCTGAAACAACCAGCACGACGGCGATGCACCTGGCTCAGATTTTTGCAGAAGCCGATTTGCCACCGGGTGTCGTAAATATCATCACCGGCGCGGGTGCCACCGGACAGGCGCTGGTCAATCATCCGGGTATTGACAAGATTGCCTTCACCGGTTCGACGGAAGTAGGGAAAGCGATCGCGAAAGCGGTTTCACAACGGAACGCAGAGCACCCGCTCGGCTCGACTGGCAATGCTGTTCGGCGTGCCGAGCGGGTGCTCGGCGCTCCCCGACTCACCCTCGAACTCGGCGGCAAAGCGGCGAATATTATTTTCGAAGACGCGCCGATTGATCAGGCGGTCGAGGGAATCATCCAGGGAATCTTTTTCAACCAGGGCCACGTCTGCTGCGCCGGTTCGCGCCTGTTCGTGCAGGAAGGAATCTATTCCACCGTCATCCGCAAGCTGCGCAACCGTATTGCCACGCTGCGCGTCGGCGATCCGATGGACAAGAACACCGACATCGGCGCCATCAACTCGCGGGACCAATTGAACAAAATCCGCGAACTCGTCCGGTGTGGTGTCGCAGAGGGCGCAGTGCTCGAACAACCCAAATGCGCGTTGCCAAAGAAGGGGTTCTGGTATCCGCCCAGCGTCCTGACCGGCGTGACCATGAGCCATCGCGTTGCGCAGGAGGAAATCTTCGGACCGGTTCTCAGCGCGATGACGTTCCGCACGCCCGAAGAGGCCATCGAGCGGGCGAACAACACGCCCTACGGACTCAGCGCCGGCGTGTGGACGGACAAAGGCAGCAAGATTTTCAAGATGGTCGCGAAGCTTCGCGCCGGGGTCGTGTGGGCGAACACCTACAACAAGTTCGATCCGACCAGCCCATTCGGCGGCTACAAGGAAAGCGGCTTCGGCCGCGAAGGCGGATTGCAGGGATTGGCAGCGTATTGCAGATTGGACTGAAATGCCGACGGTCTTCACACAGGACGGATACCGGGTCAGCTTCTACAGCTATGATTTGGCGGAACGAATTCACGTCCATGTCTTCAAGGACCGTCACGAATGCAAGTTCTGGATCGATGTCGCCTTGAGGACGCTCCGTCGGGGCGGAGCGCGACTGTGTTGAAAGCCAGTCGCAGCAGGTTCACTTTCAAGCAGCGATTGGAGAAACCTGAAGCGTTTCGCAAATTGGACATTGCTGCGGCTGGTCCGTTGGACACAGCCGCGCTCCGGGCTGCGCCCGAATGCACGCGTCGCTCAGAAATCATCGAACGCTGGCTTGAACACAGACGCAGCGCGAACCAGGGTGATCCAGAGTATGCAGGCACCTCCAACTATTACTGAAGTGGTTGCGAACGATGAGCAGCTTGGTTTCCATCTGGAATACGGGCGATTTATCAGCGTACCGGTCGCGTTTTATCCGACGCTGGCACTGGCGACGCCAGAGCAACGCGGACATTATGAAATCAACGCCTCCTCTGCATACTGGCCAGAGCTTGACGCGGATATCGGCGTTGAAGGAATGTTGCTAGGTGGTGAACTCGCGCTGGGCCAGCGCGCCGTTATGGTATTCGCGAACGAGGATTTCAATCTGAGTTGGACCTTCCAACCGCTCAGCATCGCCGAAATTTTCCCCGCCAGGTAGATAGATATATTAAACCGCCTACTGCTCCTCCCGGCCCCCAGAGCCGCCTGCTAAAAAACGCGGCAGTTGGTGTTTCTCTCAGCCAGAAGTTGTAAACTCAGATGGCTATAATCGGATACTACATGCCTGATTTTGGGTCTTTTTCAGTCCGATGGAATCCCAGACGACGGTGTTCAAAAAGCAAGAATGGACCCGTCGCTATTGGAGATTCTTCATGAGTCCATTTGGGTCCAGATCGCCAAAGCTGACTTCGGATCAGAGGCTTGGGAGTTCGAGTCTCTCCGGGCGTACCACTTGTTTTCGAAAGAGTTCCCAACTCGTTGAAAAAAGTAATCGAGTTGTCGGTGGCACTTCCAAACCAGTGTTCAACCACATTGCTGTAGCCGATAGCAAAGTGAAATGCGGCACTATAGAGTTCCGTAGCTACTCATCTCTTCAACGCAATACGCGCGTAGCCTCGCCTCACCAGCGACAACGGCGCAGCGAGGACGGTGTTTTCCAGTCCCTCCAAGAACTTGACAAAAAAAGAGGCCCGGCAAGAGCCGGACCTCCATGAAACCAAATTTCGCCAGATATTAGTAGCG
>CALBIE010000818.1 GCA_937893495.1 uncultured Verrucomicrobiales bacterium
ACCAGACGATTCGTTCCCGGTACACTGAACCACGCGCGGCCAGCGCCAGACGCGCGCCCACCGGCTCCTTATTCGTGGGGTGAATATCATCTTTGTTCCCGACATCCGTAATCGTCACGGTTGCGACATCTCCAAGAACTTTAGTCGCATGAATTTGTGCCTCGCGCAGTTCCCCCCACGTGCTGTCCACCTGTTTTCTCGTAATCTCCGCGAGATCACGCCTCCGATTGAAATCCCAGGGCGCAAGCTCCACGGCAAGAAACGAAAACTGACCCTGCCCCCAATTGCGCCGCCAATCTGAAATCATGTCCGGAAAAAGCGATCGATATTGCCAGGCTCGACCCGCGTTCGCTTCGCCCTGATACCAAATAGCGCCCCGAAATGCGTAGGGAATCAAGGGATGAATCATGGCATTGTAAAGTTCGGATGGGCGCCAGGGCATGCGTGGCGCTCGACCGGTTGATTTCTGTCCTTTTACTTTCAATTGCGATTGCTCGACATCCCATTTGGCCTTGGATTCCTGATAATTCTTCAGCGCGTTTTCGTACTTCCCGAGAATCTCCTTTCGATACTCTGGACTCTTCAGCAAAACGGATTCACTCATCCAGACTTCTGCGGGCGAACCTCCCCAAGAGGTATGAATAATACCAACCGGAACATTGAGCGCCTTCTGCAAATCGCGCGCAAAATAGTAGGCGACGGCGGAAAACTCCGGCGTGCTGTCGGGTCCACTGCGCATCCACCTTGGTTTGTCCCCCAGATGCTCACCCTGCAAATCCTCCAGCGGTTTTGGTGATTTGATACGCGGTACGTAAAACAATCGCAGATTCGGATTGGTCGATGAGGCGGCTGCCTTGGTCCAGTTATCCGTGCGAAGTAGCGGCCACTGCATGTTGGATTGACCGCTCGCAAGCCAGACCTCACCCACCACAACGTTATTCAACTCGATCATGTTGTCACCAAACACAGCCAGGATGAACGGTTGCGAACTGGCTTTCATCGCCGACAATCGTACGAGCCATTTTCCATTCTTTGCTCGAGTAGTCTTCACCTGGCCGCGATACTGCACCACCACCAATTCCCCTTCATCCGCCCAACCCCAAACGGGTACGGATTTCTCCTGCTGAAGCACCATGTTATCAGCGAACAAAGCAGGAAGCCTGACCTTGGCCGACACATCACTTTCGAAGAAGGTGCCGAAGCACGCAGCCGTAATCAGCAGCAGTCTTGCAGCTTGAAGACTAATCAATGTCGAATTGTTTCGCATAGCGGAATTCAAACGCACCGGACGCGAGAGTCAATGCCGAAACCCGAGTGAGTCACCGCACACCTACCAACCTCGATCCGCCCGCGCCAATAGCCAGAATCCTCCCGCCGTGAATAACAAGTTGGGAATCCATACGATCAAATAGGGATAAGCGCCCGGTTGGGTCTCCATCGCCTGCCCGAGAAACATAAAACCGAAGTACACCATCACCAGTACCAACGCCACAACAATGCCCACGCTCGTCTCGCGTCGATGCGCCTGGATTCCCAGCGGAATTCCCACCAATACAAAGACAAAGCAGGCAAATGAAAAACTTACCTGTCGGTGGAGTTGAAAAATAATCGGCGTCGGGTCAATTCCGCGGCTCCGGATAGTCTTGAGCTCTTGTCTCAACTGACTAAACGTCATTTCGCTTAACTTTGGCCGCTCCGTTTCGCGGCTCAGACCGGCGAAGCCAATCGGTTGATCGGCTTCGCCGAACGAATAAGTACCCCAGGCCGGATCGTCAGTCCGGGTTGCAGTTACTCCACTTTCTACACCGACCTTTTCCAACTCTTCGTTTTGTTCCGCCATGCGAAAATACACTTGTGCCTCCTGGAGGGAAAAGATCGCGATACGTTCTTCCAGTTTCCATTTAACCGTCGCTCGGCGAGCGTTTATCCTCTGCATCAGCCGGCCATCCTTCTCATTAAACACATACAAAAGGACATTCCGAAACGCCGTCCCGTCACGTTTACCGATATAGATAGTGCAATTGGGAAAATCAGAAATGAACTGTCCAGTTACCAACAAGTTTTCAGGCCGAAAATCACGCGAACCCGATGCCATTGCCTTGAATGCCACCCGACTGCGCGGGGCCCAATCCATATTGAGCCCGGCAGTGAAAACCGACCCGGCAATCGCGAGCAATAGCACCGGTGAAATCAAAGACAAAAGACTGATTCCACCCGCCTTGGCAGCGAGGATCTCCTGATCGGCGCTCAACCTGCCAAAGACCAACAGGACAGCAGTGAGCAGTGCGATTGGCAACGCGAAGACGAGCACAAAAGGCATCAGTAAGCTAACGGCCTTGAGGAGTTCCGGTAACGGAATCTGCCTGCTCACCATGAGTGAAAGGACCTGCTTGACGGCATTACCCAGCATCATCACGGCGGAAAGGACTCCCAATGCAGCGATAAATACGGTGAAAACCTCGCGTATCAGGTAGGTATGGAGGTGCTTCATCCGGTCGCCGCCGATTCTGCCAGCAAGGCTCTAATCAGAGAAGATCTGATATCACAACAGATTTTCCAAATCGGGCCGCGGCAAAATCTCTACGGCAATAATATCGCGCGATAGAACCGATTGCTCAAGGCACCAGACGAACCATCGGTGTAGATGATCGTGCCCGGTCCACTCGGCACCGTATCAACCGTAATCCAGTTAATCAGATTTGAGGACGCCTCGATGCGATACAGGCGGCCAGCTTCGCCCGATAAGAACATCTGGAACTGTCCGCTCCCGCTCAGTCCGGAACCAGCCAGCGAAGTCATAATGATGGTCGGAATGGTGCCATTCAACCTGGCAATACGATTCCGAGCCGCGCCATGAACCTGGGTAAACGCGCCGCCCAGAATGATTTTCTGGTCGGTCTGGACAGCCAGTGCGAAGACCAC
>CALBIE010000819.1 GCA_937893495.1 uncultured Verrucomicrobiales bacterium
GGGCCGACGGACGAAGAACGAAGGGCGAGGGAAGCCGGCCGCTGTTCCCCACTTGGTAATGAGAACTGTGCATTGATCACTCGCCCCCACTCCCTGTCGCCTCGTCTCCTTGTCTTGTTGATTTCATCCTTCATCCTTCATCCCTCAGCCTTCACGCCGCCCGCGGCGGCGTATCCTCCCGCGCCGTTCCATCTCTTCTACGGCATGTTGCGCGACGAATACGGCACTCCCATCAACATCCTGGGAGCCGAGGTCATTCTGGAAACGTCCACCGGCGTGCAGGTCAAGACCACGGTCATTCCCGGGATCGAGACGGCGGCGAACTACCGGATGGAGGTACCCATGGATGCCGGGCTGATGGCGGTGCCTTATCAGCCCACGGCGCTGCGGCCATTCGTGCCTTTTCGGATCAAAGTGCGAATCGCCGGCACGACCTACCTTCCCATCGAGATGGTGGGCGATTACGCCAATCTCGGCCGACCCGGCCAGCGGACCCGGCTCAACCTCACTCTGGGCGAGGACAGCGATGGCGACGGTCTGCCGGATGCGTGGGAGCGGTTGATCAATCCGGACATCTCCAAGGTCACGCCCGGCGCGGAGGCGGGCAATGGATTGAACTACCTGCAAACGTATTACGCAGGGACTTATGCGGTGGACCCGAAGAATGGCTTCGCCCTGAACATTCTGGGCTTGAACGACGGGGTTCCCCGACTTGAGTTCCTCGCGGTCACCGGACGCAACTACACACTGTTGGGCTCTCGTGATTTGAAGACCTGGGAAACCGTTTTGTTTCGTGTTGCCGCCGACGGAACAAATGCGGCGATTCGCGGTAGCTTCCAGGCGACCTCGGTGATGACGGTCCAGATGGAGGTGGCACATCAGGGCACCAACCCGCCGCCGACTTACTTCCGGCTGATGCTGCAGTAACCCGAAGCCCAATGAATCAGGCCTTTTCCCCAACCCCAGTGTCCGCCTCCCGGACGCGCCCGCTGCTGTGGTTGCTGGCGCTGGTCGCCGTAGCGGTTGTCGTGGTCCAAGTGTCCACGCGAGATCTGGGGGAAACCGAAGTCATGGAGTCGTTCCCCGCCTCGGCCGCCCGGTTCCGGCTGGAGAACCGCGCGGGACAATTCTACCGGTACGGCGCAACGGCTCCATTCACCGGCTGGGTCACGGATCACTTCAAAGATGGAGTGGTGAAGCTGCGGACCGGTGTGGTGAACGGACGATTGCACGGTGAGTCCGAAGGCTGGTTCACGAACGGAGTGCCGGAACTGCGCGAGGAGTTTCAAAACGGGATTCCTCATGGCACCCGCACGACCTGGCACGCGAACGGCCGGAAGCGCTCCGAAGGCCGGCTCGTGGCCGGGCAGCAGCAGGGGATTTATCGCCAGTGGCACGAGAACGGAAAACTGGCGGTGGAAGCCGAATTTGTGGACGGAAAACCGCATGGCCTTTCGCGGGCCTGGTATCCCGGTGGATCGCTTAAGGCCGAAGCGCTGATGAAACACGGCAAGATCCAGACCCGGCATGTTTACCCCGACGGCACCCGCCTGGAGCCGACCCTTTTTGCCGGGAGCCGCATCCCCTGAACATCGCTTGAACGAAATGATCACCTCCACGTTTTATCCGCGCTGTTCATCCAGACCAGTTCGATCAATGCACGAACCTCGCGCCCAAGCCAGGAAGATGGCCCGGTGGATTCTGCTGGGCATCACTCTCGCCTGCGGAAACAGCCAAATGCTTTGGGCACAAACCCCGATCAACGATGCCTTTACTGCGGCATCGTCGCTCTCGGGCAGCACCAATACCGTGAACGTTTCCAGCGTCGGTGCCACCAGCGAGCCGGGCGAACCCGCCCACGCGGGCAATGCGGCTGCGGCTTCCATCTGGTGGACGTGGGTGGCTCCGGATTCCGGCCCGGTGATCGTGGACACGCTGGGCAGCGCGTTTGACACCGTTCTGGCCGTCTATACCGGCGTGGCGGTGAATGCGTTGACCCAGGTGGCGGCCAATGATGATGCGCCGGGACTGGCCTCCAGCCTGGTGACCTTTTCCGCCATTCGGGGAACGACCTATTGGATTGCAGTGGATGGTTTTCAGGGGGCCAGCGGAAACGTTCGCCTGACTCTCCGGTTGCCGGTAGCGCCGGCTCCACCTGTCATCACCAGCCAGCCAGTCAGTCAGACCGTGCCGGACAATGCCGGCAGCGACGTGACGTTCAGCGTGACGGCAACAGGCAGTTTTCCGCTGGTCTTCAAGTGGCAGAAGGGTGGGGTGAATCTGACCGGAGGCACGAATGCCAGTTACACGGTCACCAACGCGACCCCCGTGACGGCGGGCGATTACCGTGTCATCATCACCAACTTTTTCGGCAGCATCACCAGTTCGGTTGCCGTGTTGACGGTGCTGACGAGCCCGGGGCAGGACCCGTTCGCGGGTCGGATCACTTTTAACGGACCCACGAATACGGTGACCGGTCACAACATTGGAGCGACGACGGAAGCCGGCGAGCCGGTTCACGCGGGAGTGGCCAGTGGCGCATCGGTGTGGTGGTCCTGGACCGCGCCGCAAAATGGACTGACGCGATTGGACACGGCTGGCAGTACCAATTCTTCGGGCCAGGTTTTGGATACTGTGCTCGCCGTTTATGCGGGTAACAGCGTGAACGCGCTCAGCCAGGTGGCCACCAATGACGATGCGGTTCCCGATCAACTCGCGTCCAGCCGGGTGTTCTTCCGAGCGGCGGCGGGCATGACCTATCAAATTGCCGTGGCGGGTCGGCGGGACACAAACGGAACCGTGGCAGTCGGGGGCATTACACTCAATCTGGCCCAGGCACCGGACAATGATTACTTCACCAACGCCCTTGTCTTTCCTCCCGACGCACTCACGGTTTATGACAACAACGTGGGCACCACGGAGGAAGCCGGTGAGCCGAACCACGCGGGAAACCCCGGCGGGAAATCGGTGTGGTGGTCCTGGGTGGCTCCGAGCAACGGCACCTACGTGCTGGATACGGTCGGCAGTTCGATTGACACCCTGCTGGCGGTTTACACGGGATCGGTCATTGGCACTTTGGCCCTCGTTGGCGAAGACGATAATCGCAGTGATGGTGGCGCATCACTGGTCAAGTTTTTCGCCATCGGCGGAACTACCTATCGATTTGCGGTGGATGGATACTCGGAGACAAATGGGATTGCCGAGGGCGGCATCGTTTTGAATCTGAACCCATCCCTCGCGCTGAATGATGATTTTGCCGAGCGCGTGACCCTCGCTGGCCAGACGAATCAGGTCACGGGTTCCAATCTTGGTGCCGGTAAGGAACTGGGGGAGCCAAACCACGGCGGCAATGCCGGGGGACGTTCAATCTGGTGGACTTGGACGGCATCCGTGACCGGACCGGCCCTGATCACCACCCTGACCAGCACGTTCGATACAACACTGGCCGTATATGCCGGAACGGGCCTGGGTTCGCTCACACTGGTCGCCGGGAACGACGACGCCAATCCCACCGACGCAGGTGACGTTATCGCCGCGCTGTTTCCGGGACTGGTGGGGCAGACCAATAGGATTACCGGAAGCCTGCTGGCGTTCGCGGCCGTGGCGGGACAGACGTATCAAATCGCGGTGGATGGCTACCGATCCAGCGACGGGACAGTGGCCGCCGGCACGGTCGTTCTGACTCTACGCCAGCCAACTTTGCCTCCCCTGGGAGGAAATGACCTGTTTGTGAACCGCTATCCGATTACGGGCGCTTCCAACCGGGTGATCGGATTCAACACGAATGCCACTGAAGAAATCGGCGAACCCAATCACGCCGGGAATGACGGTGGCCGTTCGATCTGGTGGACCTGGGTGGCCCCGGCTTCGGGACCCTTCCAGTTGGACACCTTGGGCAGCGGTTTTGACACGATTCTGGGAGTTTATCAAGGGACCAGCATCGGCGCTCTCACGCTGGTCGCCGCCGATGACGACAGCGCGGGCGACGACCAAAGCATCGTCACCTTCGAGGCCGTCCAGGGTGTCGAATACCAGATTGCGGTGGACGGCTTCAACGATGGCACCGGAGCAGCCTCCGGCCGGGTGGTGTTGAACCTGCGCCAGTTTCCTGGCGGAGCGCTGCATGCGAACGATGACTTCGAGAATGCGCCGCCGATTTCCGCCCCGTTCCTCACCGTGCTTGGCTCCAACATTGGTGCCAACCGCCAGCCGGGAGAACCCACGCACGGGACCGCGCAACAGGGGCATTCGGTTTGGTGGACCTGGACGGCTCCGGCCAATGGACCCGTGACGATCTCGACCACCAACAGCCAGTTCGACACCATTCTGGGTGTTTATACGGGAACTGGCGTCGATACGCTGACGCTCGTCGCTGAAAACGATGATATTGGACTCGGCCGCTCACAGAGCAGCGTGACCTTCCAGGCGGCCTCCGGCACGGTTTACCGCATCGCCGTGGACGGTTACGGAAATCAAATTGGCGGCATAGTCCTGACGGTGTCGCCCGGACCCAATACGCCCGCAGTGCCGCAAATCCAGCAGGCTCCGACCGATCAGACCCGTTTCGCCGGCGGAGCAGGGGGCGGGACAAATGTGAATTTCCGGGTCGTCGCCACGGGCTCTTTGCCGCTGTCCTACCAGTGGTTGCGCGACGGCACGAATCTGCCTGGAGCGACCGGCGATGCGTTCTCCATTACCAACGTCGCCGCCACGGATGCCGGGGCCTATCAGGTGACGGTCAGCAACGCGTTCGGGGTCGTCACCAGCACCGGGGCCGAACTCGCGGTGTTCGGAATGCCCTTCAATGATGGTTTTGCCAATCGCATCTTGATCAACGGGACATCGAACGTGGTGCGCGGATCAATTCTTGATGCCAGCAAGCAGCCGAACGAACCTAATCATGGCGGTGCCGTGGGCGGTCGGTCGGCCTGGTGGAAGTGGACCGCACAAGCGAATGGCCTGGTGGAAATCCATACCTTTGGCAGTTCCTTCGACACCCTCCTGGGAGTCTATATCGGCAGCGGCCCCGGGAGTCTCACGTTGATAGCCGAAAACGACGACTTGTTGAGTGGGAGGAACTATGCCAGCCGGGTGTTGTTCAGCGCCGTAAGCGGGCAGGAGTACCAGATCGCGGTTGATGGCACGAAGACCAACAACATCGCCGGCAGCGTGGTGCTGACCATCACGCAGCCTCCCCGGCCGCCCGCAATTTTGGCTCAACCGCGCAGCCTGAATTCAGTCCATGTCACTAACACCAGTTTCACCCTGGGAGTGACGGCTGGTGGCCTGGCACCGTTGTTAAAGTATCAGTGGTCCTTCAATGGGAATGCCGTCACCAACGCGACGAATGCCAGCTTTGCCCTGGGCTCACCCAGCCGCGCGCAGAGCGGCCTCTACTCCGTGGTGATGACAAATGATTTTGGCAGTATCACGTCCAGCAATGCAACGGTCTGGGTTCAGGTGCCGCAGCAATTGCGGGCCCAACGCTTAGTCGATGGCCGGGTGCAGCTTCGCTTTAGCGATCCGGACGGGACTTTGTCCTCGGACCCGGGTCGGTTCGAGGTGCATCACACCTTGAACCCGAGCGGCCCGACAACCGTCTGGGTCACTAATGTCGGCGGGATCATCACTAACAGCGGACAATTCCTTTTCGAAGACCCGACCAGCGGTACGGTTTCTGGACGCTTCTACCGGGTCATCGAGAAGTAGCTTTTGCTTGTCCGTGCGGACGAGCCGCAGGCGGGAGTGAATGACCACGTGTGCCACTCCCGCCTGTGCCATTTTGAAACCATCCGGTGAGGTGCCGGATGGGGAAATACGGTCGTCGCGGAATTGGCGTTATCCGAGTAAAGAAGAATCAGCGGTTCTGGAGAATTGCTGCGGCTGAGTTACCCTGGATTTTCAACCGGACAAAAGGTGAATGGATTTCAGGGCGGGATGTGAATCGCCGCAGTCGCAACGACAATAAAGGAATCGGTGAATTGAGTTGCGTCTCCTGCTCGTTCACGCACTCGGCCCGCGTCCGTGAAGCATTTTAAGAGAGAGGATGGTCCGAGAGAAGATTGAGGGCGAAACACGACGAACAAAAACGAATGGAATTCCACTAGATTGTGCGCGTGGGATTGAAAGGAAAGAGATGGTGGGCGAAGAGGGATTCGAACCCCCGACCAACTGTGTGTAAGACAGCCGCTCTACCACTGAGCTATCCGCCCCGGGACGTGTGGCTAAGACCACGCGCTGGATTAAGCCGGAACACTGCCGGGGGTTGCAAGTCAAACTCGCAATGGAAAGAATTTGAAACCAGTTTCTCATCGGGTTGTCGCCGTGGGTCGAGCGTTGATATGTTGCAATGAAAATGGTGAAGGTGTGCTTCAATGTTGGCCTGAAATCGGTAGCCGGGTTCTGACATAAACATAAGACTTCCGCCAATGGGCGCACTGTCTGCGGGAGATTGGGAACCCAGGGCGAACGGTGAAGTTCTGCTCCATACGCCTGAGCGGCTCCGGGTCGAACAGCTTTCCACGCCTTGCCCGGCGACGGAACCGCGGAACGGACAATGTCCATTCCGAAGACTCGGGAAAACCCGCTCCGATTCCGTTTTAGGACTATTCGATCTCCCAGATACGCACCGCGTCATTCGGCGAGGCGCAGGCGAGGCGGTTCCCGCCGGGACTGAAAGTGAGGCGCTCGGGGGGCGTGAGCGGGCCCCGCAACTCGCGGAGGCGGTTTCCGGTGGCGAGGTCCCAGAGTTTCACGCTCAAATCCGCGGAGGCGGTGGCGAGGACGGGTCTGCTCGGATGCCAGGCAAGCGCGGTGATGGCTTCGTTGTGGGCGCGAAACTCCTTCAGGACCGCCAGTGTGGCCGTGTCGCGAATCCGCACGATTTTCGTTTCACCCGCTTCGGCAAGACGTTGGCCGTCGGGAGAAACCGCGAGGAGGGTCATGGTGCCGGGTGCCGCCGCGGAACGTACGATCTTGCCCGTGGCGGCATCCCAAATCACCAGCCGATCTTCGGCCCCGGGTTGGCCGCGGAAGGAGACTGCCGTCGTCAAACCCGCGATCTGGCGTCCGCCATTGATCCAATCCAGAGTCCAGATTTGTCTGGTGCCCGGGTGCTCCGGCGTGACGAGGGTAGTCCCATTCACCGCATCAATGATGAGCACGGTGATCCCCGCGCCGAAGGAAAGAAACGCCAGGCGATCTCCCGCCGGACTGAGCCGGAAGAGAGTGGGATTGGGCGGCGGGGCGGCAAAGCGGGCGGCCTGTCCGACCTCCGCCCCCGACCGGCGAAGCACCACGATTTCCCGCGATGCGGCGTTGCGTTCATAAAAGGCGGCCAGGCGGCCATCGGCGCTGACCGTAGCGGCACCAGAAGACGGGGCGCTCGTTTTCCACAGCAGGACGGGACTGCCGGATTCAAGGGATTGCAGTTGCGCCTTGTTGCCGGGCCCCGAAAGGAACAACCGATCGTCCGAACCCCAGAACGAGACATCCGCAAGCAGCCGGGGCGAGGGAAACTG
The DNA here is from genome assembly GCA_937893495.1 of uncultured Verrucomicrobiales bacterium. Classification (GTDB taxonomy): domain Bacteria; phylum Verrucomicrobiota; class Verrucomicrobiia; order Limisphaerales; family JAYPXF01; genus CALBIE01. The sequence continues at coordinate 7,521 of CALBIE010000819.1, forward strand.
CCAACGCGCGGTGGCGCCGGAAAGATTCCAGGCACGGGTATTCTCCCCGCTGGTCAGCAACTCGCCCGAACCCGGATGGATTGCGACCTGGCGCAACAGTCCCGATCCGCCGATCAGGTTTCTCAGGGCTCTGCCGGTGCGGGCGTCCCAGACCCGGATATCCCGCGATCCATTGCGCCGACACTGGGCGGTGACAATCTGATCGCCGGTGGGCGTGAAGCCAAGATAATCGTTCTCCGTGACCGACAACCGGGTGGGCAGAAAGAGTTTTCCCAGGTCGCTTCCGCCGTTGAGATCGAGGCAATGCACCAAGCCCGCGTCATCACCCAAGGCCACGAGGCCACTGGCGCTGACGGCCAGCATGGTGCCCGAGGCGCGAGGGATCGGGAGGTTCCGGACGGCCGCCCCATCCAGCGCGTTCACCACCCGGAGGCCGTCGTTACCACCGGCAATCAAGACGTGCCGCCCGTCCGGGGTGAAGGCACCAAAGGTCACCAGGGCGCCGGGCTTGTCCGGCAGGGACCACACGGTGCGCCCCGAGTCGCTGTCACACATCGTCAGGCCGCAGCCGGTTTCCCCCAGCAACAGCAGTTGCTTTCCATCGGGACTGAAGACAAACCACGTGGTGGCGGACACGGCCAGTTCCCGCAGCTTTTGCCCGTCGGACGTGCGGTAAACCGTCATTCCGGCGGTGTGCCGGCGTGCCACGGCCAGACTTTCGCCATCTGGAGTGAAGGCGGCAATGAAGCGATGGTTGGGGGTCCGCTGTTTCGGGTCCAGATCAAATTCCAGCAGGGTGGTGCCGCGGGTCACATCCAGGAGCCTGACCTGGTTGTTCCGCGTGAGCGCAAACACGCCAGGACGCCGGGGATGCGCCGCCGCTCCGCTGCCCGGGCCGAGTTGGGCGTTTGAGGTGTCCGCCTGTTCCTGCAAGTAGTGCCACGCGGTATCCCGCAAATCCTCCGGTACGCTTTCCAGCCCGGCTCGCATGATTAACCCATTGCCCTCACGCAGGCCCGCTTCCGCCAGAGCCAGCCCGTTCTTGGTGAGTGCCCGGCGAGCGGCTTCCTTTTCCGAGACGGCGGCGGCTTCGGCGAGCGTCGCGCGCCTGGCTTCGGCCTCGGCGCGGTGCTCATCCTCTTCGGCCTGCTGCCGCAATCGCGACTGTTCCCGCTCTGCGCGCGTGGCGCGCACCAACAGTGCCATGCTCACCACGGTGCCGATCACAAGTGCCGCGACGATGCCCGCCGTGGCGGCAAACGCGAATCTGTGCCGCCGGACCATCTTACCGATCCGGTAACCCACGCTGGGCGGACGCGCGAGGACCGGTTCGTCGTCAAGGTGACGCTGGATGTCGGTCGCGAGGCCGGCGACGGTTTCGTAACGGCGGCGCCGGTCCTTTTCCAGACACTTCATCACGATCCAGTCCAGATCCCCGCGCAGATGGGAGATTAGTCGCGTCGGGTCCGTCCCAAGGCATTTGGCGGTGCATGGCGGTCTTGACGGCCCCCTCGGTCGTGCCCAGTTCCAGGGCCAATTGGGCGTAGGTCCCCGAGTTGTCCGGATCCAGCAGATGCGGGCTCATCGCGGCGAACTTTCGCACCGCCTCGGCTCCCGCTTCGGCATGCTCAGCCTTCAGAAGGTCCAGGACGCGATTGATGAATACAATCGCCCAATCCTGCTCGAACATCTGTTCCGGCGTCATCCCGTGGGAGGGTTCATGCAGGAGATTGCCTTCGGCGTCCTCCAGATCTGTCGAGCAGAACACAAAGCGGCCCCCTCGCTTCACGGTCTCCGCAGTGCGGCGATGATTTGCCACGAAGTGCTTCAGTGCGCCCAGCAGAAAGGCCCGGAATTTTCCGCGCGTGCGGTCGGCTTGTTTGAAAAGTTTTTTGGCGACGACCTGCTCGAAGAATCCCTGGGTGATGTCGGCCGCTTCGTCACGGGAAAAACCTTGTCGGCGGGTGTAGGCATAAAGTGGGTACTAATAGGCACGGCACAATTCCTCCAACGCCCGTACTCCTTCCGGGGACCCGGTGTCGGCGGCGGAGGCGACCACCGTCCAATGAGTCGTGTTGAAGTTCGAACTCCGTGGAATCCGGTCGGTCGGGTCTGTTGGCATCAGCAATAAAACTCCATCGTCCCGGGGCTTCCACATAAAGAGGTTGTTGCGGTTGGTTTGTTATGGTTGCGGAGCGCACGGGACTGCCGCTGGCACAATCGGAGGCTACGAGCGCGTCGAACCGGTGTCCATTGGAATTTTGATGCGGACGCCGCACCGGGTGTGAGCCCTATGGACTGCGGTGGCAGAGCGCAGCGGCGACACCGCTTTCGGGCGTGGTGAGGACTGGGAAGTTGCGGTGAACAGTTGGAGCGTGAAGGCGGCCATCGGGAAGGCTCCAGCGGTGGGCTTCCCGGCGGCAACGGTTCGGGTGGTGACTGCCGCGAGGATAGCGGTGTCGGCACCCCTTCAGGGTTCTGCCACCGCAGTCCAAAAGGCGTCCGGCGCGATGACGCGTTAGGGAACCACCCCACAACGCGCCGGCTCGGAGAGCGGCGCTCCGCCAGGCCTGTCGAGTCGGGGGCTATGCCACGATGCGGCCCGCCGCACCTCGCCGCGATCGGCCGGCAGAATCTTTGTAACTTCCAACCCGGATCCGTTCAGAAGGGAGTGAAGGCGATCCGCATTGAGCGGAACCCTAATCAGTCCAGATGACACGATGCTCCATAAACAGCTCCGCCCGGAAGGTCGGATTACCCGGCGTTCCAAGCCCGGTCGGCGGCTGGCTGGCGCTCTGGTTGCTGATGTCAACCCTGTCCGCGCCGGCCCAATGGCTCTCGCAGTCCTTCACCTTGAAGCCCGGCTGGAATGCCGTGTTCCTGCACGTGGATGCCTCGCATCAATCGCTGGACGATCTCATCCCGAACGCGAATGGCCCGGTGGCGGAGGTCTGGCTGTGGAAGCCCCGGCTCTCCACGTTGCAGTTCATTGACAGCCCGACCAACTCGACGACCGACAGCCGCTGGCTGGTCTGGACAAGCGTGCGGGGGGACGCGGACACCCTGCAAACGCTGGTCGCCAACGGCGCTTACCTGGTCAACAACCGGACTGCCACCGATTACACCTGGACCTGTCAAAGGCCCTCGTGAATTCCGCGCGGGTCTTCCGGTATCCCGGCGGCAACCTGGGGACGGGAAACCCGGTCGAAGTGACGTCTGCCGGCGCCTCCAGCACTGTGGTCAAGCGCGGCGAGGCCTTCTGGGTGCGGGGCAGCACGAACTATTACAACCGTTATTACGGACCGGTGGAGGTGGCGCTGCAGAATGCCACTGGAATTCACTACGGTGAAACGCTCGGCACCTACAGCGTTCGTCTGAAGAACCTCACCACGGCGGCGCGCACGGTGACGTTCAACCTGACCGATTCCGAGTCGGTGCCGACGGGCCAGACCAACATCATCGCCAAGCCGCAGTTGCTGGTGCGCGGCGCGCTCAGCGCGACGACGCTGACCTATCCGCACACGGTGCTAGCCGGTCAGTCCTTCACGCTCGCGGCGCAGGGCGAAGTGGGTTCGGAGCAGGAAGTGGTGTTGGGCCTGAATCGCTCCACCATGACGGTCACCGCGGGTTCCCTTTACGCCGGCATCCTGCGGATCACGGATGCAACCGGGTTGCAGCAGATTGACGTGCCGGTGACGGCCGCCGTTCCCAACGCCTCGGGCTTGTGGGTGGGGCAGGCCGTCGTCGATCAGGTCGGGCAGTATATCAAACAATACTCCCGGGTGAATGCGGCTGAACCGGCGCCGCGCGCCTCATTTCTGACCTTGGACGGAAGCACTGCGGGCGCGGCCTCCTTGCCGACCACGGGTGTGCCGTTTGATGCGGCGAACTTCACCGTGGAATCCTGGGTGTATCTGCGGCAGGCCACGGCGAACGCCAAACTCTTTGATTTCGAGGTCGCGGGGCAGCGCGTTGCGTTGAACCTGACGGGTCAGAACGGCGATGCCCGCCCCAACTTCCTCACGGCCTCGCTCTACAACAGCACGGTGAGGACCAACCTCAGGGTGACGACCTTCACGACCTCGCCCGTGGATGCAAACTTCAATGGAACCCCGTCGCGCGATGGACTGGTGATCAGCTTTGAATTTGAACTCGATGGATCGGGGGCCGGTGATTGGGTGGGGATCTCCCTCGGTGTGCCGTCCAGCGACAAAGGAATGAGTGTCTCGGCCCCAAAGCCGCACGAGGGATTCGCATTCAGGAGGGACGGGAAAACGACAATTTGGAACTCGGGAGTCAATCCCTCGGTGTCTGAAGCTGCGGAAACCCGCTGGTCGTCATCCACCCGCGCGAACGGCCACATTGACATTGTCTGCAGTGACCCATCGGACGGCAATCCGTTTGATGGCGTCGGCAGCACCCGGATCGATGTTTTCTCGCTGAGCAGTTCAACGCCCGAGACTCCCATCTACAGCACCACCAAGACCGGCGGTGGATACGCCGACAACTACATCAATTTCAGTCGCAACAACGGTTCGGGTGCGAACACCGCCCTGACGAAACTGGTGGTTGCGGGAGGTTCGGTTGCGAGACCGGCCAGTGCCACGCCCAGCGGTTTGCTTGCCGGTCAGACGAATTCAGCGCTGATCATATCGGGCGTCGAAACGAATGACGCCGGCCGCTATTTCGTGGTCGTCACCAACGCGTGGGGCAGCGTCACCAGCCACGTCGCCACGCTGTCGGTGTACATCCCGCCGCAACTGACCCAGTCACCGGCCGATCACGTGACCGTATTCGGGAGCAACGTGAGCTTCACGCTCGCAGTCGGTGGAACTCAGCCGCTGAACATCCAATGGTACTGGCAGCCGGGCGTCGCCCGGGCGGCCGTGGCCGTGCCCGACGTGAGAAAAGGATTCGTCGTGGGTGCCACGATTCTCCATGGCGGCGGATACTACCTGTCGGCTCCGAATGTGCAGATTGTTGACGGAAGTGGCGGCGGCGCAATCGCGACTGCGGTTGTCAACAATGGAGCCGTGACGGCCGTGAACATCACCGCCCCCGGATCCGGTTATTCGACCAACGCCGCCATGGTCATCGACCCGCCCGTCCCCGGATTTCCGCAGCCGCTGAACGGTCAGACTAACGCAACGCTCAATCTGCCCACCGTGAGAGCACTCGATACCGGCCGATACTTCGCCATTGTCTCCAATGGTGGCGGAAGCGTGACCAGCGCCTCGGCCGTGCTGAAGGTGCAGGTGCCGTTGATCTTCGTCCTGCCGCCGCAACGACTCGGGAACGGCGCCATCCGGGTGTTGTTTGGAAACCTGGACGGAAGTCAGCTCGTGACCGCCGACCTTGCGACGATTGAGATCTGGGGCAGCACCAACGTCGGCGATCCGAACGCCTGGGTGCGAATCACCAACGGCGTAAGTCTGCAGAACGGCCAGGTGCAGGTGGACGACCCTGATAGTTCCGGGCTTCCCAGCCGCTTCTACCGCGTACTGATTCGGTGACAGAGGAACTCTTAGCCATGAATCTCCGTTGGAGGAATACGAAGACACCTCAGTCACCCTGTAGCGTTGAAATACTCGGAAAGCGTTACTTGGCGACGGAGCTCACAACAATCCAACAAGCACCGCGAAAACCCGTTATCTGAATATTTCGACACGACACCAACGATGCCGTCAAGCCGACCTCACATCCGGCGGGAAACGAAAATGTCCGCGTAAGTCAAACCGGTTTCGTGTCGGATGCGATCACCTGCACGACACGTTGTGGGAATGGAATGGTGATACCCTCGGTGTCAAACGTCGTTTTGATTTTCTCCGTCATCTCGCAGGGGGCGCATCCGCGCACTGCCCCCGGAGCGCGACTGTGCCTGAAAAGTCAGTCGCAGCAGCCTCTTCCGGACGAATGCCTTGGAATGCACCACACCACTCGACGACCGAACGTGCTGCGGCTGGTCTCCGACACAGCCGCGCTCCGGCACGGGGGCAGTGTGCGGATGCGCCCCTCGCAGGTCACCAGCCAAAAATCGCCGCTGTTGACCCACACGCGTAATTGTAGATTCACGCTGCTTTCACCTGATTCGACGCAGAAAACGGCCGCCGGTGGTTCCTTGAGAATGCGTTCGTCTATTTTGTTGACGAGTCGCAATAACACCTCCTTTGCCTTCACGATATCATCCCCGTAACCGATGCCGACCTTCAGATCAATGCGCCGTGTCGGAAATCTGGAGAACTTCGTAATTTTGTCGGACGTCAATTTCGAGTTCGGCACAACGATCAGTCGACTGTCCGGCGTTTTCATGACCGTCGAAAACACCTGAATTTCCTCGACAGTGCCGGCGGCACCGCCGCCCTAAATGAAATCGCCCTTCTTGAAAGGACGGAACAGAATCAGCAGAAATCCGGCTGCGAAATTGGACAGGGAATTCTGAAATGCGAGGGCGATGGCTAACCCGGCCGCGCCGAGCACCACGACGAAAGATGGGGTCGCTATACCGAGCTTTTGCAGCGCGGCGATGACCGTAAAGGTCATCGCCAGGATGTAGGAGAGAATTGCCGTAAACGCCGAAACTGTCGCATCCATCTACCGTTTCAGGCAGACCTTGCGGACGGCTGTCTCCACCAACCGTGCCACGATTCTTCCCGCGAAAAAATCAACACCGCCCCGACCACGTTGAGACCGTAGAGTCTCAACCATGTGTTCAGATTATGAGTGATGCTTTCCATCAGGTTATCGCGTCTCCGCTATGCCGCGTCGGCAAATTGGATCTGGTTCGGTCGAACTGGTGACGATATGCATAAATGACCTTCTCTTGACAGCGGGATATCAATTTGGGGAGTGGCCCGAAATGAAATCTACTATCGGTCTCGAGTCATCCAAGCCGTGGGGATGATGGCCGATGCCGGGTTTGCGGATGAGTTGGATTTTGCCGCCCAGTTTCTTGTAGCGCTCGGCGATGAGGCCGGTGTTTTCTTCCCAAGGGACCACGTCGTCGGCGTCGCCAAAGACATTGAGTAAAGGGACACCGGCATCGGCGAGAGGTTTTAGATTGTCCACCGGGTTGCCTTTGTAGGTCAGGGCTTCTTCCTTGGTTTTGAAGTTCCAGAGTTTCAT
>CALBIE010000820.1 GCA_937893495.1 uncultured Verrucomicrobiales bacterium
TCCAACCTGTTCTACTGGTTTGTCACTGTGTTTTCAGATTGTCGTCACGTCAACAAACGCGAAATCGATGCGTTCCCGACCAATCTTCCCGCTCTGAGCGATAGCTCGGCAAAAAGGCATCTTGTGAAACTGGCCACCGCGCTAATGGAGGATTTGAAGGAGCATTCAGAAAACCGCACGATGCGGTTCAAGCATGACACGCTAATGGTTCAGTGTATTTACCCGAAAGTCAGCAAACCCATCCTCGACGAAATCGACACGGTAATGGCGGGGCACTACGGGGTCACGGTGGCGGAGTTGGATTTCCCGCCCCTGCGGGCAGGCATCGTGAACTACGACACCCGCCTGCGCCGAGGCTTCGGCGGGCAGGTCAAATACCGCTTCGGCCGTAGCACGGAGGAGGAGGAGGAATGAAAATCTTGGAGGATTGCTTTGGCCATCAGGTGCGGCTCACGGAGGAGCGGCTGGCGCACATTCTGGAGCATCCCGAAATGGCGGGCATGGAAGCCGAATTGCAGCGCGTGCTGCGCCAGCCGCAGTTCGTGCGCCGTTCGCGCTCGGATGATGCCGTGCGGCTCTTCTACGAGTTCTACGCGCAAACACTTGTGGGTGGCAAATGGCTCTGCGTCGTCGTAAAGTATCCTCCGAATGACGCGTTCATCGTCACCGCCTATCTGACCGACAAACCCAAACATGGAGAAGACCTATGGCCGACAAAGTAAAAGTATGGTTCGACGCGGAGGCAGACTTTCTGGAAGTCCGTTTCTCCGACGCAGCCGGATACGAGAAGGAAACCTCGCATGACGCCGTCATGGAACGGGTGGACGCACAGGGCAACGTCATCGGTTTCACCATCCTCGGCGTGAGCCAGCACCGGAAATCGAAGCCGTTGGAAGCCGATTTGGTGGCTGGTTAAACCGCATTCCGCTCCCCTCCTTGATGAGGAAGAAGCGCCGTGCCTTCCGTGAGATTCCGAGTGGTGTGAACGTGACAGGCGAGCCCATTTTCACCATCGGCCACTCTACGCACAGCGCCGAGGAGTTCGTTGCTTTGCTGCGCCAGCATCAGGTGGAGGCCGTGGCGGACGTGCGGTCGTCGCCGTTCAGCCGGTTCAATCCGCAGTTTAACCGGGAGCCGCTGGAGCAGTTCCTCAAGGTAAACGGCATTCGGTATGTGTTTCTCGGCAAGGAACTCGGCGCGCGTTCCGAGGACCGTTCCTGCTACCTCGACGGGCGGGTACAATACGGTCGGCTGGCCCAGACGCCGCTTTTCCAGAGCGGGCTGGACCGCGTTCTGCAAGGCGCGGCCAAGTATCGCGTGGCTTTGATGTGTTGGTACGTTCGATCACGGCCAGAGCGCGCGCTCCGGGCAGTCCGGCTTCCAGGGGGGCGAAGGGATAGATTTTTATCCGCCGCTGGTCCAACCGTCCGTGGTTCGTGTCTGGCACTTCGGTGTGGGCAAAAGGGGGGTGCCTTTGGCCTTTTGCAGCGCCGCCTTGTAAGCGTGGCGGTTTTCGTTTTTGAGCTGTAAGAAGTAGTCGCCGCCTGCCTCGGAGATTGCGCCTTGGAGCGCGGCTCATTGACCGGCTCGGATCAGGTCGCGCGTGAACCTGATGTCTGCCTGGGAAGGGCCGGCTTTTCCGCTCGGCCCCACTCCAACGCGAAGCGTCTTGGACTGCGGTAGCCCTCTACCGCTTTTGGATGCCGCGAACTGTCCAGGTGAGCCGGGGGGCGGAGGGAAGGGAGGGTAACTACGGATTTCTCGGATGGCCACCGATTCAAATGCAGGTGATGGAAACGTTCACCGGGACGGTTCTCGCTACCTTTCCCCTTTCTGCGGTTAACAAAGTCCCCTGCACGGGAGTCGGTGGCGGCTTCGCGGAGTCCTGGGTTGACCTTGGTCACGACGGAATGGGCAAACACAGGGAGTTCGAAATGTTTGCCCCGGAATCTCTTCGTAGGAGACGACATCAGGAGACTCTGATTGGCCTTTGGTTCCCTCAAGAGCCTCTCAGGGAAGGGGGGCGCTTCAAATTATCTCGTGAGTCGGGATAAATCTCCGGACTTCGGTGTTTTTTCTGTATGGAAATCAATTTGCCCCAGTTTGTAACTTTGGAAGGGTTGGACCGTATTTGTCCGCCCCCATCTTGCAGAATGTCACGAGTTGGGGAGCACGCCGCAGTTGGGAACCGGCTGAGTTAATCAAAAATTTATGGGTTTGATCTATCGTAAATCGCTGAATCTCGGTCCGTTCAGAGTGAATCTGAGCAAATCCGGCATTGGGTTTTCCGTTGGCGGGAGCGGGTTTCGTACTGGGGTCAGCAGTCGCGGTCGGAAGTACACCTCCGTCGGTTTGCCCGGAACCGGCCTGAGTTACCGGACGAGCACGGCCGGGAAGCCCGCAAAAAACTGGCTGCAAAAGATCACGGAGCTGTTCGTAGCCACGATGGTTTTGATGAAGGGAGGGATGTTATGATTTGGAAACGCACCATTCGAACCGGTTCATCGGAACGATTCCTTGCGACGGGGGAGAGCAAAGATGTCGCGGCAGTGGATCTGCATTATTTATCCGACGGTGCCGTTGCCGGGACTGTCACGCTGTTTAAGGAGGCGGGTTGGAGCGAACAGGAAATCCCGGAATTGCTACGATCGATTGGCGAAGAGCTGCTCCCTGATGTCGACCTGAAGAGCGGAAACCTTACTTTCACCGTGGTCATGGGGGAAGTCCTCGGGAACTGGGAAGCCGCCCGGGACGATTCGAGCATAGCGGGATGAAAGAGTCAGGAATTGGCCATCTCCCAGGTGCTATGCATGGGGCTGATTATTCCTTTCCGAGAACCCCGTATATGAACCGGTAACAATCCCCGAGCCGGCAATTCCATATCCAATTCTCGGCACCTTCATCGCGAAATTGTAGATTCTTAACAGACCGCCGGCAGGGATCGTTAGCCCACTTGGAGATATCGCCCACCTTGTCAGGCTTCGAGGACGGGGATGCCTATGCCGCGTAGATAGTTGAACGTAGAATCGTAGAAGGCGGGATCCCGGGTCGGGTCGGCTTTATTGCCGGGCGGGATGAAAATGATCATGCCCTGGCGGGCGCGCGTGAGAAGCACCCTATAGGCGTTGCGGAGATAATTGCGACGCTCGGCATTGTGCACCACGTTCCAGCGGTTTCCACAAAATGAATGATAGCTCCACGACGGTCCCACGCAGCGCAAGTCAGCGTCCCAGGTGACACACGCCCAGTCAACTTCGAGGCCTTGAACCTGAAACTCTGTGGCGGCATCCTCAAGATAGAAACTCGACCGAGTGTCATTCTGGTCGTTGAGAAACCAGTGAATCGGATCCGTCGCTACACGGATGTCGATGGCATGGGGTTTGAGTCGATGTGCCGAAGACGACGCCATTAGACCATAGCGCTCTGATCCGCGGGCATGGGTGCGAATCCACTTCTTGGCGCGAGTGAGGTCTCGCGTGAGTGCGATAGGATAGCGACTGACGAGTTTACCAAAAGCCTCCCGCGAATTGCCCTGATCGTAATCGAGAACGGCTTTAACGAATGCAGAGACGTTCTCTGCGCGGAATGACCGCATCGACACGGTCAGATGCAGATCACGATTGAAGATAACGTTAGCCCGGCCGCGAATCGCCGTTAGCGCTACGTCGGCTGCATATTCGCTATCTGTTAGCTCCGGTGAAACGTATATGTGCCATTCTGGGAAGCTTGTGTTGAGCGCATCGAGCCACGCCCTGGGCTTGCCTCTCCGGTGTTTCTCCGCTGGGATGATTGTGCAGGAGCACAAGGGACGATGCGTTGGCGATCACCGCCACACGGAAGACGTCCCGGGGATGCACGAGCACCGTGTCCAGTGTTCCAATCGAGACGAGTTGGTGTCCGCGGACCCGGCGTCGGGTGTTGAGCATCAGGACCACGAAGCATTCGCGTTCGGGATCGTAGTAGGGGTTTTTCGTGACGTGGATGTTCCAGTATTCAACCGCTTGTTCCGGGGTGTCGCAAAGGTGCATGTTTTCGGGCAGGGGACAGTCGCGCAGGGCGAT
>CALBIE010000821.1 GCA_937893495.1 uncultured Verrucomicrobiales bacterium
GCGATTAACAAGGCCTCAAGGTCCGGATTTCGTTTGTGGCCCACCATCGGCTTGGTTGCGAAAGGGCGATCAGGCGACTTGCCTTCTGGAATAAAATAGCGGTCGATGAGGCGGCGGGAAACGTCTGGATCCGGGAAAGCGGCGAGAGCGCGGCGCATGTGTCCGCCGGGGTCTCCCGACTGTAAACGCCTGGCCAGAATCAGATCAAGCGCTGTTCCAGAAACGACACCAATTTGCCCCTTGGAGGCGACCGCTCGCGCGAGTCGCCAATCGGAGACGCCGGCACCCATGCCGCCCTGAATGATTTCAGGAAATGTCATTCATGTTAATTGAACGATTACACGCTTACTTCTTGGCGTTGGGGTTTACGTAGGTCGGTGCCTTGAAGCCGCCGAAATTGGCGCCTTCGGTGATCCATTGTTTGAGCAGGCCCTGTTGCGCTTTCGTCAGCGGATCGCCTTTGGCCGGCATGATGTCGTCGTGATCGGCGGGCAGGGCGGTGGAGGTGTAAAGCGGGCTTTTGTCCGGTTTTCCGGGGATCACGGATTTCACGGGTTCGTCGTCGTCATTGAGGTAGCCTTTGGCGATGAGTTCGGTGGTGTCGAAACGGATTCCGCCCTTTGGCTTCTTGGTACGGCCGGATTTGGCTTCCACGTAGGGCGCGGCGTGACAGCTCAGACAGTTGTCTTTCAGGAGAGGATAGATCTGTTTTCCAAAATCGACTTTGTCGGCGGCAATGAGTGATTGAGAGAGGCCAATGGTCAGGCCGATAAGACTGAATGAGAGTGTCAGTTTTTTCATAAGTTCAACAATGTTGTTTCAGGGCCGCGCGTTTTTGTTGCAACAATGCGCTTCCGGATTGACGGGGCGCGCTCGACGTTGCCGGGAATCGGAATTACTGGAGATAGTCGAACCGGAATTCGATCACGTAGCTTTCCCGTATTTGCATTTTTGTTTACCGAAATTGAGCTATAAGCGAATCGTTTCGCACTGGTGTTCAGGTTTTCCGGGAGTGCCTCCGCGGTTGCGCCCGTTCATTCATCACTCGCTAAAAGCGGTCAACGAAGTTGTCGCAATTCAGATGCTGGGCGAAACGGTGCGTAGTTCGCTCGTTGCGTGTCTTTGCGATTTTCAACCTCCCGGCGTCGTAATCAAAAGCCCGGAGTCATCCACTGCCTGAATGGAACGCTGCTCCAGACACGCGGGTAATATGCAGAACTGGCCGGAACTCAGCGATACGGTCGTGCCGCCATCGAACACGTTAATTGATCCAGTAAGAACGGCGACGGCCTGGCAGTGACCGTTGCGGGGCTGGGCCGTATCACCCGCGGATAGCTGCCAATTCTCCACCGTGAACAGCGGGGCGTCCACAAGCGATCGAACTTTCGGTTTGTCGCCGGAGAAATCACTGGCCACGAGCTCCGGTTCGAAATCGTCGAAGTCTATTGACGCCATTGCTTGCGGGACATGCAGTTCGCGTGGTTTGCCATCGAGGCCCACGCGGTTCCAATCGAACACCCGATAGGTCGTGTCCGAATTCTGCTGAATCTCGAAGATGACGCTTCCGGCGCCGAGCGCATGAACGCGTCCACTGGGCAGGAACATCACGTCGCCACGCTGGACACCGTGGCGATGAAAACAATCCGCCACCGTCCTGGCGGAAATCTTCTCCGCGAACTGCGCGCGCGTTACGCCCTTCTTCAGGCCGACGAAAATATCCGCGTCGGAAGTGGCATCAGCGACATACCACATCTCGGTTTTCGGTTCGCCGCTCAACTCCTTCGCCTTGTGGGCAGGCGGATGAACTTGGAGCGAAAGCTTCTGGCTGGAATCGAGAATCTTGATGAGCAGGGGGAAACGGCCATCGTAATCGCGTGCATTCCCCAACAGTTCGTCGCGGTGATGCTCCATCAGCCAACGCAAATTCTTTCCCGCGAGCGGACCATTGGTGATTTCGCTGACGCCTTCCGGTCGGTCGGTGATTTCCCACGATTCACCGATGGGGACATCGGGAGGGAGTTCTTTGCCGTATAATTCCTGCAATCGGCGCCCGCCCCAGACGCGTTCCTTGAAGATGGGTTTGAATGTGAACGGATACAGCATTGCTGTGACGAAGCATACCGACGTGAATCGACTAGAAACAGGAAGAAACTGACGTGAACGAGGAGCGCCGGCCTCCGGCCCGGCTTCTTGAACGAAACTTTCACAAGTCAGAGGCCGTTCTGAACAGCCTTGGGGGAGCGCGGTATTGCAGATGCGCATTGCTGTAGGCCGGGTGCCCCGCCCGGCGTTGTGTGCTCGCAACGATTGGGAGCGCCTGGTGGGGGCACCCGGCCTACATGATCGAGTCATGTTGCCCGCGTCTGTCTGGCGGACGAATCCCTTTCTCGAATCTGTATTGCTGCGCCTCGGCGGAGTCGCGCTCGTGTGCCGGGCCGGAGGCCAGCGCTCCGATTGGTTCGGCGGTTCACACAATCACAATTTTCCGCCAGCCGGTGAATTCTTCATTTGTTCGCCGCGCCGGTCTTGGGGCGGTCATTGGCTTCGCGGTTTTGGCGTAGTTCCCTGCGGAGTGAGTCCGGAATCGTTGTTTGGCATCTTGCTGAAATTTGACGGGCGGGATTCTCCCGGATGCCCAGAAGGCGGCGAATGCGCGCCCAGGCTCTGGCAATTACTGATGGCTCTGCGACCTGAAAGCTGATGACATTTACCGTTCCGATTTCCGGAAAGTCACGGAGTGGAACGTATAATGTGAAAGAGGCTTCGGGTTTGAGCACAAAGTTGGTATGCGGCCTATGGTAGGTAATGGAATTGGGTTTAACCTGAATGGCGCCAGCTTAAGCGGGTTGGTCGAGGATTTTGAGCGGGGTGTCATCGC
>CALBIE010000822.1 GCA_937893495.1 uncultured Verrucomicrobiales bacterium
AGAGAATGGCCGCATTGTGATCATGATGTGCGCTTTTGCGGGGCTGCCAAAGATATTCCGGTTCCACGGAAAAGGAAAAGTTCTTGAGAAAGGTGGTGAATCATTTGAGCGGTGTATCGGGCGTTTTCACGAATATCCGGGTGCGCGCTCGATTATCAAAGTTGCGGTCGAAAGAATCAGCGACTCCTGCGGGTATTCGGTTCCGGAATACGAATTTGGGAACGAGCGGGATGTGTTGGTGAAGTGGGCCGAGAAGAAGGGAGATGCCGGAGTGATTGACTATCAGCAGGGAAACAACTGCGTGAGCCTTGATGGCCTGTCCGGGCTTGAACGAAAGAAAATCTAAGAAACCCATGGAGTCGGGAGTCGTAATGACTATGAATCCGTTGAGAAACGCCAGAATTGTTGCCGTTGCCTCGGTCGTGTTTTGTGCCGTGCTTTCCGTTTCTGCTTTGTATGAGGTGGCTGAGGAGGGGTTGTGGCCGAAGACATGGCCAGGAGAATTCGAGCCTCTGCGTAAGCAATCGCGCACGCTGATTCATTCATCCTTCGCGATTTACGAAATCCCTTTTACCTTTCAGAAGGAATTTGAAGCTATCTGGCCCCATATTCTGAAACTCAAAAGCAAAGGGGCGCCGGTTGTTCTTTTGAATGGTTCCGGCAAGAAACTGGGCAGGACCATGAAGACCGGCATTCGCATTGTGGCTCCGTTGACCGGTAGCCTGGTGGTTCCCAGTGGCGCGCGATATCCAGCCGGTGCGGAAGCCTCGATTCCGGACGGCGGGTTTTTGAGAATCGGTCCCCCGTGGCCTGAGCATATCAAGTCCGAATTGGGCGAATTGCCCGAATACGTCCTCGATGACAATGGCAGGTGGGTGGCGTACGTGCCCGATCCGAAGGTGGAACCCACCCGTTACCTGCGACGGGCAAGGATCGACATCGAATTGATCGTGGACGGAACCATTGTCGATTTGAACCGCATTCAACTGCCGGCCGATACGCCGATTATTGACAAACGATTCAGGAAGGATTCGAAAAAGTAGGCCTCACCGAAAAACCGGACCGGTTGTCCCAAGGCCTGAATTCGCTTGAACAATCCGGCTTCAAGGTTGAGCGTCCAAAAACGAATTATCGGCGGAACGAATTCTTTTCATGCGCCTGCAAGACAAACGAGCGATAATCACGGGAGCCTCCAGCGGCATTGGTCGCGCCACGGCTCTGAAGTTCGCCACCGAAGGAGCCCACGTGATCCTCGTTGATGTCGATGTCAACGCAGGGCAGGACGCAGCCGCACAGATTCAGGCCAAAGGGGGACGGGCCTGTTTCATCGAAACGGACGTAACGGATGAACAGGCGGTCAAGGATATGGTGACGCAGGCTGGCGAGGCGATGGGAGGGATTGATGTGTTGATGAACAACGCGGGCTCTTCGCTGACGGAAGATTTGCTTGAGATTGATCTGGAAGCCTGGAATGCGGATGTGACGCTGAATTTGACGAGCCACTTTCTTTGCACTCGGGCGGCGCTTCCCGTCATGATCGGCAATGGTGGAGGAAGTGTCATCAGCACCTCATCGGTCAATGGGTTTTGGGCGATTGGCGAATTCGGTTACAGCGCCGCCAAAGCGGCTTTACTTTCATTTATCAAGAATGTTGCGGTGAGATACGGCTCAGACGGTATTCGCGCCAATGTCATTAGTCCGGGAACGATTGATACCGAACACGGCGGTGCCTACTGGGATCAAAAAGCCGGCGGGAAGGAAAAGCTCATCAAGTGGTATCCGGTCGGACGACTGGGCAAGCCTGAAGACGTCGCGCACCTGGCAGTCTATCTGGCTTCCGACGAGTCCTCGTTTGTCAGTGGATCCATGATTACCATTGATGGCGGCCTGACTGCGGGCACCCGATTGCTGGGCGAGGTTTGAAATGCGAGTCGTTCACATCGCCGCCGCCGATGGATTATTGCCGATCCTGTCGCTACCCGCATCGATACTTGTTGCAAGGGCGTCATCGACGATTTCCCAAAGCAGCAAACCGAAACT
>CALBIE010000823.1 GCA_937893495.1 uncultured Verrucomicrobiales bacterium
ACGGGCTGGCCATCGGGGATTGGTATGACGTTCGCACGTATTTCAACGAGGGGTTCGTCGAGGGCTACCAGGTCGGCGCGGTCAACGTGGGCGAGGCGCTTGCGGACCTGGTCAAGTCGCCGTATTACGCGGCGGAATCGGGCGGGCAGGTGCTCGGTTATCTGTCCACGGCCTACGGGCGCGAGCAGTTCTCATTGTATCTGGATCAGGCGACGGTGCTGATCGGGCGCTTCCGCGAGGATGAATGCTTCCGCAAGGCGATCCTGAGCGAACTGGGCGAGGAATTCCGGGAGTATTTCACCGATCCGGAGAAGCTCAGCCGGTTGCTGGCGGACATCGGGGTGACGGCGGCCACGGGTGGACTGGGCCTGGCGAGCAGCGGGCTTAACGGCGTGGGCAAGCTGGGCAAATTGGCCAGGTTGCTGGAGCGGTTCTTGCCGGATGACGACACGATCTCCTCAGCGATGACGGGGCGGCGAGCTCCGGGAAAAATACTCGGGCTGTCGGAACTCCAACGGATTCAGGTAGGCCTTGAGCGCAGGGGCGCGAGATTCGTACCCAACGCAGACCATTTAATTGATAGATACGGTAAAAACAAAGTTGCTTTACACGTTATTGAAGACGGCGATGAATACATTTATACAAGAAAAAATGCTACGCGAAGCGAACTGTTTCACGAGATTAGGCATCATGTTCAGTTCCGTCGCGAGGCAGGGGGAAATCAGGCTGCGTGGAACAAGATTTCTGAAGAGGCCAAAGAACGTTTTGTCTTGAGGTATATGCTACAACAAAAGTGGTTGACAGACGGAGAACGGAAACAAGCAATACGGCAAGTTACACAATTTCGCTAGCATGACCGCGATACAATATTCTTGATTATGATAAGTGAATCAGAGGCAGTTGAACTGGCGACGCGCTACGTAGAGTTGGACGGACAAAGACATGGTCCCCTGATGGCAGTCAATTTGGAATCGGCTTTTTTGGAAGAGTTCGAAATGAGAACAGACAATGATCGATGGATTGTGGTGTTTGAAGGACTTCCGACGACGCCTGGATTGACTGTTACTCCAAATAGGATTTCCGTGTTAGTTGATGTATCGACTGGGAATGCAGAATATGACGTGGTGCTGTGAGCGAGAACTCGTAGTGTCGAAATATTCGGATACAGAAAAGGGGTCTGTGGTGTGGCGCTTGATTGACGGGGAAGGAGCGGAGGCAAAGTCGTTCTTTTGTTTCCTCGCGACAGTCGGCAACATTCGGTTGTGACAAGCGCTCGGGCAGTGATGCGGTTGGTCTTGCCGATTCTTCGGCTGACGGTTTGCGTTGCCCTCCTTCAAGCGAATGCCTGGGGAGACTTTTCGCGCAACGGACATTGGTTCACCTGTAGCCCCACGTCTGTCAATTCATTGATACAGCCGGATTACTTCATTGACCAAAAAACCCGCACCGGCAGGGCCGATGCGGGTGCTCTGTTCCGGCACAGCCGGTCAAATGTATTCGTTGATGAGGTTCTCGAGGAATTCCTGGCGGCCACTCTGGTCAGACGGTCCACTCGATGCGCGCCAGGGAGTGGCGTTTGCACCGCCAATAATCAATTCCGCCCTGATGCACCCGGGCCGCCACTCCCATGCGCTTTGCCGCCGTGTCAAACGAAGAGTGTCTCAAGAATTCCCGGACGTACCGGGCAGCCGCCCCGTCGAACACATCCAGCCAAACAAGGCAGTAGGCCGGATGCGCAAGCCGCTGGCGGAAAAAATCACGGTCATGCGTGAACAGGGTGGCGTGCTTCAATCGATGCAACAGAGGAATGATGTCCGGATCCTGAATGCCGGAAGGTGCGAAGTCTTCGATCAGAAAGCGGCAGGGCACCCGCCACCGCCGCAATTGTTGTCCTTGATCGTGCCGGATGTTTTCATCCAGCAGATTCATGCGACGGCCGGCGTTTCTTCCGGGTGACGCAATTGTCCGCAATCATCCAGAAGCGAAAGCCGGGCCAACTGCACGCTCTCGGCAATGGCAGCACGGGTTACCTTGCCTCCCCAGGCCTTCTCGATTTCGGCCGGCGTCATGCCCTGCGCCAATTCGTCGAGCACCTGCCAGACCATAATCCGCGTACCCTTGAACGTGGGTTTGCCATGACAAATGTCGGGGTCGGCGACCACATACTGTCCGAGTTCACAACGTTGTTTCGGGCCGTTCTTCACGGAACGAATTTATTGTCAGGAGGCCGAAAATGCAAGCGGGCGGTTGCAATTCAGGCTTCAAACAAGCCGCTCCCAACACCGGTCTGTAGCGAAGCAGCGAATTGGCGAGGAATTCCGGGATCACTTCACCGGTTCACAACGCAAAAAACCCGCACCGGCGAGCCGATGCGGGTTCCGTGTTAGCGCGCAGCCCGTCAAATGTATTCGTTGATGAGATTCTCGAGAAATTCCTGACGACCGCTCTGGAGTTTCGGTTCGCCTTTCTTGATGATGTATTTTTCGAGTTCGCGGAAGTTGGTCTTCCCATTCTCAATCTTCTCGCCGATGCCAGAATCCCACGTGCTGTAGCGCTGCTTCACGAAGTCTGCCAGGCGGCCGTCCTTGCGGATGGCGGCCGCAATCTTCAGGCCGCGGGCGAAGGCATCCATGCCGCCGATGTGCGCGTGGAACAGGTCCACCGGTTCGAAGCTTTCGCGACGCACCTTGGCGTCGAAGTTCACGCCGCCGGTCTTGAAGCCTCCATACTTCATCAGGCTCAACATGCATTGCGTGGTGAGGTAGATGCTGGTCGGGAACTGGTCGGTATCCCAGCCCAGCAATTCGTCACCCGTGTTCGCGTCGATGGATCCCAGCGCATCGGATGAACCCGCCACTTCCATTTCGTGCTGCATGGTGTGGCCGGCCAGTGTCGCGTGATTGGTTTCCAGATTCAGCTTGAGATGATTCTTCAGGCCGTAGGCGCGCAAGAAGTTCAGGCACGCCGCCGCATCGGAATCGTATTGATGCTTGGTCGGTTCCTTCGGCTTGGGCTCGATGTAGAACTGACCCTTGAAGCCGATCTTCTTCTTGTAATCGACCGCCATGTGCAGGAACTGCGCGAGGTGATCCACTTCGCGGCCGAGGTCCGTGTTCCACAAGGTCGAGTAACCCTCGCGACCGCCCCAGAAGGTGTAGCCTTCGCCGCCCAGTTCCTTCGTGACTTCCAGTGCCTTTTTTACCTGGGCCGCTGCGTAGGCGAATGCGTCGGCATTGCAGCTCGTCGCGGCACCGTGCATGTAGCGCGGATTTGCAAACAGACACGCGGTGCCCCACAACAATTTGATGCCGGTGCGCTGCTGTTCCTCCTTGAGCACTTTGACGACGGCGTCGAAGTTTTTGTTGCTCTGCGCCAGCGTGCGGCCTTCTGGTGCGACGTCGCGATCGTGAAACGCGTAGTATGGGTTGCCAAGCTTCTCCATGAACTCGAACGCGACCCTTGCACGATTCTCGGCGTTCTTGACCGAGTCCGTGCCGTCATCCCACGGGCGCACTGCAGTACCCGCGCCGAACGGATCGCTGAGCGGATTCCGAAAAGTATGCCAATAGACCACCGAAAACCGCAGATGATCCTTCATCGTCTTGCCTTCGACGACCTCGCTTTCGTTGTAGTGCTTGAAAGCCAGGGGATTACGGGAGTCCGGACCGTCGAACTGGATCTTCTTGATTTTGGGGAATGCTGCTTTGGCCATAGTAATTCTTTCGTTTAAAAACGGTCCGGTTTTGCTAAAGGAAAGGCGTGTCCCGCGCAAGCCTGAAAGGGGCTGGCACTGTAATGAGCGGTCGAAAAACGACCCACCGGGAGCAGCCGACGTAAGGAGGTTCGTTTATCTTCTGATAGGCCGAAGGTGTGTGAGCCTCCTCACGTCGGCTGCTACGACTACAGTTTTACGAACGAGCCGTCGCTCTCCTGACCCGCCCTGGTGAGATGTCTTGCGTTGAGGCACACGCAATGATTAGCTCATGCCAATCTGGGGCGTGCCGATGAACAAGAATCAGCCAATTGCGGACGATGGACCAACGGCGAATACCGTGGTGTTACCCGGAATGAAGTTTTGTCCATTCATGCTGGCCGGTCCCGCCGCAGTCGTTCTGCCTTTCTGCGTCCTCGGGTTGATTACTCTTCCCAGGTTGAAGGAGATATTCGCGGATGTGTTTGGTAAGGAATCTTTGCCGTTAGGCACCAGGGTTCTGGTCGACTTTGGCGCAGTCGGACTGATTGGCAGCGGCCTGGTGTGCGGATTGTTGCTTTTGCTGGGACAGATGCTTCCGCGAGGCAGATGTTTTTTGGTGAGTGGGTTTATTTTGGTAATGCTGGTGATGATAATTGTCATGTGGGGTTTGTACGAGCCGATTGTTATCCTGAGGCAAAAGGTTTCCGTCGATTAAGCGGTTCGACAGGCGAACCGACCATTGCAGAGACCGTTTCGGACACCGCGTGGCCTACTTGGTTGAACACTTTTCATGACTATCTGGGATGCTTTGGGAAGACTGTTGAGCGAGGATTTCAAACCGAAGTATCTGTTTCGGCCCGAACGCGCAGCGGACGATCTTCAGGCGGGCAGGTTTTCCGCCGGGGAAAAGTTCGCCTATTTTTTCCTGTGGCTGACGATGATTTATGGGCAGACGCTATTTCGCCACTGGCTGTACTCCGGTCCGGAACCCCGATCAGATTATCCCACCATTGCAATCCTGATTCAGGACTGGGTTGGTGGAATGATTATTCTCGCCGGCTACCTGCTTGCGTTCGTTGCCAATCAGCGCGGCGACGGGAAGGACTTTATCGAACGTTCGGTCATTCTTTCAATTCCCGTATGGTTCAACACTGGCCTTTTGTATTTCCCAATCATTCTGTTTATCGTCATCCTGGAAGAAACCCTGAAGATGTCGATGACATGGACCAATGTCGCGGTGCATGTCACGGCCTGCCTCGTCGTTTCCCGGCGTCTCCGTTTCGCGATGAAACTTGCATCCGAATCGCCGGGATCAGAAAATAACTGAAACTTATGATTCAATCTTTGACGGCCTTACTCCTTGCTTTGCTTGTTAACGGCTTGTCTGCGAATCTTGCCGCCGTGGAAATCGTCGCCCATCGCGGAGCCTCGCACGACGCCCCGGAGAACACTCTGGCCTCCATCAACCTCGCGTGGCGGCAGAATGCCGGCGCGGTGGAACTGGATGTGATGCTCTCAAGTGACGGTCGCATCGTGGTGATTCACGACAAGGATTTGAAACGACTGGCGGGTGTGGACGGCAAAGTCGTCGAAAAATCTTTCGACGAATTGCGCCAGCTTGACGTTGGCGAGTGGAAAGGCGCGCGATGGAAAGGTGAGCAGATGCCCACGCTCGGCGAAGTACTGGCCACCATTCCCGAAGGCAGGCGGATGTTTGTCGAATTGAAGACCGGGCCCGAGATTGTTCCCGCGTTGCAACGGGCCATCAAGGCATCGGGCAAGCGGGCGAAACAAATCGTCATCATCAGTTTCAGTCTCGCTGCCTGCGCCGCCTCGAAGAAGGCGTTGCCGGAACATGAGGTCGCCTTGATCAGCGGATTCAAAACGCGTGATGGCAAGTCGTCGCCGACCATCGCAACTTTAATACGCAATGCGAAGAAAGCTGGACTGGATGGCCTGGATCTGGACGCTCGGGGTCCGTTGACGGATGACGCCGCGAAACGAATCCGGAAGGCCGGGCTGAAGTTCTACGTCTGGACGGTGGACGATCCGAAGCGGGCGAAGGAGCTGCAACGCATTGGAGTCGATGGCATCACCACCAATCGCCCCGGCTGGATGCGGGAGCAGTTGGGGGTGGTGAAGGACGGTCGCTGATCGGATATAGGGGCGATTTCAAAGCCCCGTAGCAGCCGAGGTGACGAGGCTCAAACTTCATTAAGATCAGAGCCTCCTCACGTCGGCTGCTACCAATAATGCAATTTCCCGCTGTCATTGTGCGGCTTCAACGCACCCGCTTTTCGAGGCCGGCCCAGAAGCGTTCGCGCAGCACGGTTTTCTGAACTTTTCCAGTCGCAGTCCTTGGCAGCGCATCGGTGAATTCCACCGAAGCCGGGCATTTGAAATGAGCAAGATTCTCGCGGCAGAAGGCGATCAACTCCGCCTCAGTCGCCTCGATTCCGTTCTTCAGAACGATGATTGCTTTCGGTGCTTCCCCCCACTTTTCATGCGGGACGGCGATGATTGCCGCTTCAAGAACCGCCGGGTGTTTGTAGAGGACACCCTCGACTTCGATGGACGAGATGTTTTCGCCGCCGGAGATGATCAGATCCTTCATCCGATCCACAACCTCGATATACCCGTCGCTGTCAATCGTTGCGACGTCGCCCGTGTGAAACCAGCCATCGACAATGACCGCGTCCGTCGCTTCCGGTTGATTCCAATAGCCGGCCATGACGACGTTGCTTCGGGCGATCACTTCGCCGGTTTGAACTCCATCCGGTTTCACGTCGGTTCCCTGATCATCGACGACCCGCAGGGCAACTCCAATCATCGGGTAACCGGAGCGGGTCTTGACGCGACATTTCTCGTCGTCGGACCAGTCTTGCATGTGCGGCTTCAGTTTGGAGACCGTGAGGAAAGGCGATGTCTCCGTAAGCCCGTATACCTGAATCACCTCGCAATCAAACCGTTTTTGCAGTTCCTTGATGACTGCCATCGGGGGCGCTGATCCGGCGGTTCCCACCCGGATGTTTCGTGGCACGGTTCGAGACGCGGAAACGGGGGCGTTGAGCAACATCGTGATCATCGTGGGAGCCAGGCACGTGATGCTGATGGCTTCCTGATCGAGGAGATTGAACACGGCCTCCGGATCAAATTTCTTGAGAATGATCTGTGTTCCACCGACTGCGGTGAGGGCATAGGGAAGTCCCCATCCGTTGCAGTGAAACTGGGCCGTCACCTGAAGAAAACGATCGGTGTCGCGCAGACCGAACTCGATGATGGTGTTGATCGCATTCAGATAGATGTTTCGATGGGTGAGCATGACGCCCTTGGGTCTTCCCGTCGTGCCCGAGGTGTAGAGGAGGGCTGAGGTTTCGTTCTCATCAATTTCCACCGGAGCGGGCGCTTCAGGTTGCGCGGCGGAGAGCAGTTGCTCGTAGTCGATCCACGTTGACTCCGTCTGCCGACCGCTGTCAGCTATGAGAATGAAATGCTCCACCGATTTAAGTTTGCCGCGAATTGCATCGATCTGACCCGCAAGCCCTCCCTCGACGATCAGGGCCCTGGCCTTGCCGTGATTCAGGATGTATTCGAAATCTGAGGGCGTGAGCCGAAAGTTCATCGGCATGGTGATAAGGCCGATTTGCGGCGCGCCGAAAAACGCCTCAATCAGACGATGATCGTTCTGTGAGAGGATTGCCACGCGGTCGCCTTTCTTCAGTCCCAGCCCGAGCAGTGCGTTGGACCAGCGATTGACCCGGGCACCGAGCTGGTTGTAGGTGAGACGGTTCTCGCCGCACACGACGGCCTCTTTATTCCCATAAACTGCGAGCGCGCGATTCAGAAAGTCGGTTTCGTTGAGTGGAATTTGCATGGCGTCTTCGAGGATTGATAAACGTCAGGGTATCGCCCGGCAAGCCGGTATCCTATTGCGGGCGATGTTGAGTCGCGCCCGGTTGCGGGCAGAAGATGGTATCCAATCGGGTGCCCGTGAAAACGCGGCAGTTCGCAGTACGGGAGCGCGGACTTTAGTCCGCTTCAATGTGGCCGGGCAAAACGCGTGAATCTGTCCGGAGATCGCGATTCCAAGAGCGGGCTGAAGCGGAATGAATTCCGCGCCCCGGTTCGTAATGTGAATTGCCGGTGAAATCGTGACAATCCGCCGGGAACAAGTGAGACTCCGAAGACCGCTATTGAATTGCCATGAGTGATACCCCGGAAAGTCGCACCCTCGCTTTTTACAATGGAACGGTCGTCCTGCCCGAATCAACGGTCGCAGATGCCGTCGTAGTTTGTCGCGATGGCCGTATCAGGGCCGTCGGTGCTGCGAGCGATACGTCCATTCCTGATGATACGGAACGAATCGACGCCGGCGGCGGTTTCATCGCTCCGGGTTTCGTTGACCAGCATGTTCACGGCGCGCTGGGTGCCGACTTCATGGACGGAACGACGGACGCGGTGAAGCTGGCGATTCGCGGCCACACGCGCTACGGCACGACAAGCATCTTTCCAACCACGACAACGGGGACACCGGAGTATCTGAATCGCATGTTGGATGCATGTGTGGCCGTGCGCGATTCGTGGAAGCCGGGTGACCATGCCCGCCTTGCCGGGGTGCATTGGTATGGCCCGTATTTCAGTTCAGACAAAGTCGGCGCGCATCCGTCCGGGTTCGAGCGGTTTCCTGACCCGGCCGAATACATCGCGGCTTTCGGTCTCGGCATCGTGCGAATTGCCACATGCGCCGCCGAATTGCCGGGAGCAGACGAATTCTATCGTGAAGCGCAACGCCGCGGCTTCCTCGCGACTTGCGGTCACTCCAATGCCTCATATCAGGAAATGCAGCGCGGCTTCGACGCGGGACTGCGTCACGTGGATCATTTCTGGTGCGCCATGAGCAGCACGGCCAGCATCGGTCAGCGACTGGGCACACCGTATCAAGGCAGCATGGCGGAGTTTGTCATCATGAACGATGAGATGAGTACTGAAGTGCTGGCCGATGGGGAACATCTCGCGCCGGAATTGCTCGAGTTTGCGTGGCGCTTCAAGGGTCCGAAACGTTTGTGTCTCGTGACCGACGCCAATCGTGCTGTCGATATGCCGAAGGGCGAGTATCTCATTGGACCTAAAGAGGCAGGCAAGCCATTTACCCATAACGGCCGAGTGGGAGTGGGTTCAAATGGCGGACTGGCCAGCACGGCGTTTGGCATGGATCACATGGTTCGCACAATGCTTGAACAGACATCCGCCAGCCTGTCTGACGTGATTCGCATGGCGAGCCTGACCCCGGCGGAGCGCATCGGGATGGACAACGAAATCGGCAGTCTCGAAGTCAACAAACTCGCTGATGTTCAGATCCTTGACTCGGACCTGCGCACTCAGCGTGTCTTCATCGAAGGAGTGGAGTTCAAAACCGCGATTTGAAACAGGGAAGCCTGTCTGGATGGCCGTCAATCAATCGGATTTTTCTTCCCAATCGCGAGAGCGACCGAGTGCTTTATTCCATCCTTTCAACAGTCGATCCCGGTCGCGGGATTTCATGGCTGGTTTGAATTTCCGATCCACCTGCCATTGCCTGGCGATGGTTGCCTGATCCTTCCAGTAGCCGACTGCCAGCCCGGCGAGGAACGCCGCGCCAAGGGCCGTCGTTTCCTGAATCCGGGGTCGGACCACGGGAAGTCCCAGCAAGTCTGACTGAAATTGCATCAGGAAATCGTTGGCACAAGCTCCGCCATCCACGCGCAGTTCTTTCAGGCGAATGCCGGCATCGGCGCGCATGGCCTGAAGCACATCGGCGACTTGATAGGCGATACCTTCGAGCGCCGCCCGGGCAATGTGCGCACGGGTTGAACCCCGGGTCAGGCCGACAATGGTTCCGCAGGCATATTGATCCCAATGTGGAGCGCCGAGACCCGCGAATGCGGGCACCAGATAGACGCCGCCGTTGTCCTCGACAGAAGTGGCCAACGCCTCAACGTCTTGCGATCGCTTGATGATTCCCAGTCCATCCCGCAGCCATTGCACCACCGCGCCGGCCGTGAAGATACTGCCCTCCAATGCATATTCGGTGTGATCACCGATTTTCCACGCGATGGTCGTAAGAAGATTGTTCTTTGACGCAATCGGTTTGGGGCCGGTATTCAGCACCATGAAACAACCGGTGCCGTAGGTGTTTTTGACCATTCCCGGCCGGGTGCAGGCTTGGCCGAACAAGGCGGCCTGTTGATCGCCGGCAATTCCCGCAATGGGAATCTGACCACCAAGCAGACTCGTCTCGCCATAAACCTCGCTGGATGAGCAAACGCGGGGCAACATGGATTCGGGCACGTCAAGGATGCCCAGAATCTGCTTGTCCCATTTCCCGGTCTTGATGTCGAAGAGCATGGTGCGCGAGGCATTGGTCACGTCAGTGACGTGCTGTCTGCCTCCCGTCAGTCTCCAGATGAGCCAGGAATCGATCGTGCCGAATGCCAGCTTGCCTTTCTCGGCGAGTGCCCGCGCGCCTTTGACGTGTTTGAGCAGCCACTGGATTTTTGTTCCCGAAAAGTAGGCGTCAATGATGAGGCCGGTCTTTCGCCGGATGGTCGATCCGAGCTTTTGTGCCTTCAACTGATCGCAGACGGACGCGGTTCGTCGGTCCTGCCAGACGATTGCGTTGGCGATGGGTTTGCCCGTGTCACGATTCCAGACAAGCGTTGTCTCGCGTTGATTGGTGATACCGATGGCGGCCACGTCGCCGGCATCCGCGCCCGCATTTTTTAACGCCTGTCTAGCCATCGCGATTTGCGTGGACCAGATCTGTTCCGCATCATGTTCCACCCATCCCGGCTTGGGAAACATCTGGGGAAACTCCTTTTGCGCGGCGGCGACGATGGAGCCGTTTCTGTCGAATACGATGGCACGAGAACTCGTGGTCCCCTGGTCGAGGGCGAGAATATATTTTTTCATGGGAAAGATGCGGGACGTTTAAATTTCATCCAGCTGTCAATGGGTCGATTTCAACCTGCTACGGGTGGCCAAAGGAGTTGGTAAAACAGCGCGCCGGTCACGCCGCCAATGATGGGTCCCACGACCGGAATCCATGCGTAACTCCAGTCGGAATCGCCCTTGCCGTGGATGGGCAGAAAATGATGCGCGATCCTCGGCCCCAGATCGCGCGCGGGATTGATGGCATAACCCGTTGGACCGCCCAGCGAAAGACCGATTGCAAACACCAGCAGGCCGACCAGCAGCGGACCCAATCCGGTGTTCCAGCCGGCGTCCGGATTCAGGTTATCCGGTCGGAGAATGGCCAACACTCCGAGCACGAGCAGGAAGGTGCCGATGATTTCGGTGGCCATATTGGCCCACGGCTTGCGGATGGCGGGAGCCGTGCAGAAAACGGCAAGCTTGCTTGCTTGATTCTTCGTGGCTTCCCAATGCGGCAGGTAAGCCAACCAGACGACACAGGCGCCGGTAATGGCTCCGCAAAATTGAGCCAGCAAGTATCCGGGCACATAACTCGCGTTCAGTTCGCCGATGGCCGCCATTCCGAGGGTGACCGCCGGATTAATGTGGGCACCACTGATCCAGCCGACACAGTAAACGGCGATGGCAACAGCAAGGCCCCAACCCGCGGTAATAACGATCCAGCCGGATGAGTTGCCCTTGGTTTTATCGAGGACGACATTGGCGACCACACCATCTCCCAGAATGATCGGGATCATGGTGCCGAGGAATTCTGCGAGATACGGTGACATGGCAGTATGACAAATTGAGTGGAGTCGGTTACAAAATAGCAGGACTGACGAAGCCGTGTCCACCAGCAATGCGGGGTGCGCAGCGCGCGCGCCATTGGACGCTTGTTGCTAACCGGTGGAACACTTGGAGTTCTTTATTGGGGAGCATAGGTCGCTGGCCTGTGTCGGCGACCGACTCGGTCGCCGAGTGTCAGGATCAATCTCGCCCAACGAGACGCGGGGCTTAACGGGCGAGCCGCCTGAGCTCGTGTGCCCGGCAGGGGCGGGTTCTATCGGGATGAAAGGTTCCCGACGGGGGGTGGTGACGCCAACCGTAGCCAAACTGCCAGGTCGTCCCCGCAAGGGGGCGGCGCGAAAGGGCGGGCGGCAAACGTTCGACCGCAGGAACACGAACGGGCAGTGAGGCAGGAAGTCGGGGGCAAGTGTGCGAGCAATCACGAAGCCCGA
Organism: uncultured Verrucomicrobiales bacterium; assembly: GCA_937893495.1. Classification (GTDB taxonomy): domain Bacteria; phylum Verrucomicrobiota; class Verrucomicrobiia; order Limisphaerales; family JAYPXF01; genus CALBIE01. The sequence goes on from CALBIE010000823.1 coordinate 11,881, forward strand.
GGTTCACTGACGACATGCTGTAGATCCCGGCGGCGCGAACGAAAAGAATCGGTCCTGACCCGGGGAAGTCAGCAGAAACTATAGTAATGAGGAAGTCCGGTGAAAGCCGGGACGAGCGAAGGGCCGAAGAACGAAAGAGCAGAACTCAATGAGAACCTGGCGCGCCTGCGTTCGCGGCTGGTGGGGCTACTACCGGCTGGCCGAGGATCGCCGCAACCTCCATCGACTGGAAGGTTGGAAACGGCGCCACATTCGGAACTGCTTCTGGCAGCGGTGGAAGAACTGGCGCGGACGACTGCGAAAGCTGCGGCGACTGGGACTGAGCGGACGCCTGTTGAAGGTGGCGCACAGTTCCAAAGGAACGTGGCGAATTGCGGCCAGCTCGAGCTTGCAGAGTGCGTTAAGCAACGCGGTGTTGCGACGCCACGGGTTCTGCTTACCATCAGACCTTGCTTCCCCGTGAAATGGAAGCGGCGTTCAACCGCCGGATGCGGAAAACCGCACGTTCGGTGGTGTGGGAGGGTGGTGCCGGGGCGCAATCCCCGGCATTCGACCCAATCCGCCGCTTCAGCTGCGGAACCAGTACGAATACAAATCGGCATCCTTGAGTACAAAGCGCAGGCGGATGGGTTTGCCGGCCAGTTTGCTGACATCTATCCCTCCGATCCAACCGACAATCCGTTCCAGCGTGTCACCAAAGTGGGCGGGGCAATCCTTTAGCGCGAATCCAGGAATGGCTTTTCCGTCCGCATGCTGAATTTCCACCCGGATGTCTCCGACCGCGGAAGTGGCGAAGTTCATCGTGAGCATCTTTCCGGAAAACACGAACGGTTTCGTCACCAGTTCGCCGCCCTTCGTGGAGGCCTTGACTGATACAAACCCGTCATTGCGCAAGGTATATCGTCGCAGTTTACCGCCGGAGCCGTGCCAATAATCCTCCGTGGAGTAAAACGACAGTTCATCCGGCGCACCGGGCAGGGTGGATTTGGTTTCCACGAAGTTGTGCGCGACGTAGTTCTGGCCGTATTGCCACGTGCCCTTGCGGCTGATACCGGGACGAATGAAGGCCTCATTCCAGCGCTTGAAATGAACGCCGTCGCGACTGGCCATGATGAGCGCCTCGGTGACGGCGGTGCCGTAGCGTTCGCTGGCCGAGGCGCGCAGTTCCCGGTTTTCGAGATCGGGCAGGGCACGGGCGGAATCCGACCAGCCGCGATCGACGTAGCGGGTGGGGATACCGATCAGCAGGTGCGGCGCGCGCGGATAAGGTGCGACCTGATTCGTGTAAAGATGCTCGGCGGGCGAATCGACATAGGTCAGGTCGGCTTCGTTCGACCAGTTGATGAAATCCTTTGAGGTGCCGGTTCGAATGGCGCGATAACCCGATGGCTTCCACACTTTTTGTTCTGTGACGCCGGCGGTAAACGTCCGCCAATAGGCCCGGTATTTGCCGAGGGTCGGATCCCAGAAACCGATGTTCTGCGAATCGAACGCGCCGTTGGTGATCAGGGGTTTGTCGCCAATCATCGACCAGTGAATGCCGTCGGGCGACTTGAATGCGAACAGACCACCCTCCTGTTTGATTCCCGCCAACGCCTTGAAACGGGCGTCCGGGGCGCAGTCCGGATTGGCATCCTTGAACGGTGCAAAGTTATGCGTTCCCGTTCCTTCCAGGATGATGTTGTTCGCCTTCGAGCCCTTGTAATCGACGATGCCGAGATTTGGTTTTGTCCAGCGGATGCCGTCCTTGCTTTCCGCGTAGCAGTAATACGGCTGGTGCCGGCTGGTGCTCATCTTGCCCTTGCTGACATCGAGGTGCAGTCCCCGGTAGTAAAGCCGATAGCGGTCTCCGTCCTTGATGACGGTATGATAACCGGAACCGCTTCCCTCCCACGGCGCGTCATGAACGAGCGCGACTTCGCGCGGCACGGGATGATGCAGCCGTAACTGGGCTGCGCCGGTGACGCGCTCTATCAATGCGTCCTCGACGAACAGCTCGCGGCGGGAGCCGATGTTTGTGGCGCTGCTTTCCCGGTCGGCGGCGACGAGATTAGGGAATGGTGACGTGAACGTTGCAGCGCCCAAAAGGCCAATGCTTTTGAGCCACTCGCGACGTGATGCGATATGGCGTTTGAGTGGGATGGAATCCATGAGTGATTTGATGACGATGTCAGAATCGAGATGGATTGCAACGATTCAAGCCGTCGTGAACTGGGCGCATTTGTGTGACGCCCCCGTAGCGCAGGCTTCCAGCCTGCACGAAACCGTTGCCATGCCGACCACGCTTCGAGTTTTCCGGCAGCCGCAGTTGGCCAGAGCACCCGTTCTACAGGCGAGACGCCTGCGCTACGGGGGCGGTCGGCGTATGCGCCCAATGCGCCCGTCTCAATCCGCGCGATTCGCGGATTGATTCGGCAGGTCGCTCGCGCGACACTGGTGTCATGTCCATCACTCGTAGGCAATTCGCCTCGCAATGCCTTGCCGTGGCAGCGGTCACCGCGATTCCCGGCAATTGTTTTGCGAAGCCACCGCGCAGAAGAATCCAGATTGCGGTGAAATACAATATGATCACCGAGAACCTGTCGGTCAGTGACAAATTCAAACTGCTGCACGACTTGGGTTTCGACGGGGTGGAGGTTTACACGCGGGATGCGGATGATCGAAAGGCGTTTCTGCGGGCGCGCGAGCAGACGGGATTGCGGATTCACGGCGTCGTGAATTCTTCCAGTCCGGACATTAAAACAGCCGTGGAATTGGCAGGTTATCTCGGCGGCGATTCAGTGTTGGTTCTGGCGCGGGAAGACACGAAGCGCAGTTATGACGAGAATGTTCGGAACTGGCAGGAGTTGATTCGACCGGTTATCCCGGTGGCGGAAAGGAACAAGGTTCGCATCCTGATCGAGAATGTTCGCGCGACGTTTCTCAAAACGGCTGAGGGAATGGTGAAGTTCATTGATTCCTTCGAAACTCCGTTTGTCGGTGCCTACTACGACACGGGTAACACCGTTACCTGGACGAAACAGTCGGCGGAGCATTGGGCGCGAGTATTGGGAAAACGGATTGGGAAGATGGACGTCAAAGACCGCGGTCACGCGGAGTTTGGCGATGAAAAGCTGAAATCAAAGATCGCCAAAGGGACGGACGGCGGCGAAGTGCATTGGGAAAATGTACGGAAGGAATTGCGTGCGATTGATTACACGGGCTTCGGAACGGCCGAAGTGCGTGGCGGTGACCGAAAACGATTGGCTCGCATGGCGAAGTGGATGGATCAGGTTTTGGGGAATGTCGCGCGATAGGGAATGGCGTCTGGGGTTTGGCGGATGGGGCTGGGGAGTCATCAGTAAACAGTAATTCAGTATTCGGGAACGAAATGCGAAGCGGTAGCAGCCGACGTAAGGAGGCTCTGATCTCCGTGAAATTTGAGCCTCGTTACCTCGGCTGCTACGAGGTTTTGGAATCGGCTCCCGGTAAACAGTTGCCGATTGACAGGGATGGTGGGTTGACGGGAACCTCTTACGCCCCTTTTTATTCATGAAGACTCGAGACAGTTTTTCCCTATTGGCCGCTTTGGCAATCGTCGGCGCTGCCGCTTCTGCGGATGCCGCTTCAACTCTGGCCCGTTTCAACGATTCCAAACCACAGCAATACCGCATCGAAGCACGGGCGAGCAAACTGGATCCACGAACGCGCGAGTATCCAAAGATTGATTTTGTATTTGCTAAAGGCGGCAAGTCGCAGGATGTGCAGCATGCCACGGTGGATACCCGGGTGAAGCCGCGCGGGAAACTTGTCATCTGGCTGATGAGTTACAATGAGCGGCTGTTCGACCGTCTTGCCGGTTACGGTTTACATGCCATCCAGCCTCACTACGCGAATCGCTGGTTCTCCAAAGTCTGCCTGGAAAAGCCGGTGGGCGAGCACTGTCGCGGCAATATGCGCCTGGAGGCCGCGACGGGTGATGATTTCAGCAAGGATGCCGACATCCAGAAACCGGACGGCATGATGGAGCGCGCGTATCAGTTTGTGAAATGGCTCGCGAAGGAGAATCCGCAGGGGAGGTGGGATTATTTCCTGACGGCGGATGGCAAGGGATTGCGCTGGGAACACGTCATCATGGCGGGCAGTTCGCATGGTTCGACGACCGCCGCGCGTTTTGCCAAGCATCAGAAGGTGGGTCGCGTGGTGATGTTGTGCGGACCTCGCGATCAGTATCAGGTCTGGCAATCACTCCCATCCGCCACGCCGGCGAATCGTTACTTCGGCTTCAGCCATGTGCTGGATGGCGGATGGACGGGGGATCATTATTGCCGTTCGTGGGAGTTGATCGGTTTGCACCAATTCGGTCCCATCGTCAATGTGGACAAGACCAAGCCTCCGTTCGGCAATTCGCGGCGATTGATCACGGCGTGGGATGTGAAGAAGGATGCGAAGCGGGCACATTCCTCCGTACAGCCGGGGGGTGCCTCGCCGAAGAATGCCCAGGGCGAATTTGTTTTCGAATCCGTCTGGCGTTACCTCTTCACCCATCCGGTGGATCAGGTCGGCGAATCCGTGCCGCTGGATCCGGGATGTTTAAAGGACCAACGTTCGAAGTTGTAAGCGGGAGCCCGGCATTCATGCCGCGGGAACGTGAATTTGCATTTTGTCTCGCGAGAGCTTGATCGGTTTGATTGACAACCGAGATGGTGTAGCATTCCCGACGCCGACTGTGAGTTCGTTCCTGTATGCAGCAGGCGAGTGCCTCTGCGGACTGAAGGCCGCGCTCCTGCCAATCTGAATACGGGTTTCAGGCGGAAGAATTCATCGGCCGAAGCGCAAAGCGTAGAGGTCGGCATCCTTCAGTTCGAACCGGAGACGAATTGCCTGCCCGGCCAGGGCCTTGAGTTCGCTGGAGCCGTTCCAGCGCAACGGATAGTCAATCGAATCTCCGTAGAGTTCATCGCAATCGGCGAGGCCGAAGCCCGGAATCGGTTTGCCATCCACATCCTGGATTTCACAGCGGACACTTCCGGCCGCGGATGTGGCGAAGTTGATCAACAGTTCGACCTCGCCGGGTTGATCGGCAACGGGTCCGGTAATTGTTTGCCGACCATCGCCAGTCAGTTGATCCGTGAGTGGCGCGTCCGTTTCGTCCATCGTCAGCAGGACTCCCTCATCTGATTCCTTCAGTGCGCTGGTCGAAGTCGCCAGTTTCCCGATTTCATCCGGCGTCATTGCCCGGCGCAGGACAAGGATATCGTCCGCCGTCCCGAGGAAAGGTTCATTGGCGACCGATGTGGGCGGGTAATCCTCTCCAAAGCGGAGGTCGCCGAGTTGAAATTTCAATTCCCCGGCACCCGGATTTCCACCCGACCCAACTTTCCGTCCATCGAAGTACAGCGTGATTCGCCCGTCGTTCCAGGTTGCCGCGATGTGGTGCACGGCCTCTGCATCTTTGGCCGCGCTCCAGTCACCGATATCTGAGAACTTCGCGCCGATCATCACGCCGTTGTAGTTGAAGCGAATCGAGTATCCGTCGTTCTTTGAAATCGCGCCGGCGGAATTCATGTCGAAGTAAAGTTCGTCGGGCACCGTGGTGCTTCCGTTGTAGGTTGAGAACAATCGGCGATGACCGGCTGGTACGCCCCGAACCGCGACGGCCAGCGTCGCCTTTTTTCCGAGGTTTTGTGTGCCGCCCAGTGTCAGGATGGACGCGCTCTTGAATTCCAATGAACCTGTTCCGTGAATCGGTTTTTCGGTTTCTACTCGAATGGAGACGGGCAAGTCGGAGTGAACCGTTCGCGGCGCGTTCGCATCCGGCAAGGTAAACTTGATGGGCCTGGTCAGTGCTGTGCCGCCATTCAGTGGGGCTGTAATTGAAACGAACCCATCGGGTCGCAAGGTGTAGCGGCGCATCTGACAGGAATCGCCGACGTAGTAGCCTTCGATCGAATAGAATGACAGTTCATCCGGCGTTCCCGAGCGATCGCTCGCTGTTTCGACGATTCCCCAATTGATGAAATTGTTGCGGTTGACCCAACGTTCAGACTGCAGACCGGGGCGCAAGAATGCCTCCGGCCACCGATGAAATGTCCGGCCATCTCGGCTGGTCATGAAGACGATGTCGGAGACACCGGGGTTGACGTGTCGTAGCGGATTGCGTTGAGGCAGAAAGCGCTTGGGAAACCCCATGAAAATATGCGGCGCACGGTGGTAGGGCGTCGTCTGGTTGGTGTAGAGGTGTTCGTTGCGGTCGTCCTTGAACTCAATCCACTCAGGTTCCGTCCAGTTGATAAAATCGGAAGACGTACAAGTCATGATGGCGCGGACGCCCTTGTTGAAGCCGCGATGGAAATCGACGTAACGACCGCGCATGGCATCGTAGAATGCCAGGTTCTGGGAATCAAATGCGCCACGCGTGATGACCGGCTTGTCGTGCATCAACTTCCAATTGATTCCGTCCGATGATTGGAACACATAAAGACCACCTTTGCCGTGCCCGATTGCCTTGTAGCGCGCTGCCGGCAGGCAATCCGGGTTCGCGTCCTTGAACGGTACGAAATTGTGCTGTCCGATACCCACCCAGATGATGTTGTTCTCCTTCGAGCCGTTGAATTCGTGCAGGCCGAGTTTCGGTTTGGTCCAGTTGATTCCATTCGGGCTTTCCGCGTAGCAGACAAGTTGGTGACCGGTCGCTTCGGGATGATTTGTCCGTTGTCCTGAGTGCGCGCCGCGGTAATACATTCGGTAAATATCCCCGTCCCGAAATACCGTGTGGTAGTAGCAGATGTTACCCTCCCACGGTTCGTCATGAACAATGGCGACTTCGCGGGGTGTAGGATGATGCAATCGCTGCTCGGCTCCATCCAGTTTATCGATGAGAAAATCGTCCACGAACAGCTCACGGCGATCGCCGAGTTCGATCGGATCAGCCGCCGGACTGATGGCGATGAGTCCGAGAAAAAGTGCAAAGGAGAATAGGCGCGGGTTCACTCGACCATTGTGCGGCGGTGGAGTTGGAAGACAAGCTTTCGCAGCCAACCGGTCACTGAATAATGACTGGGTCAGGGAAAAAAATACGGCCGGCAAAGCGAAAAACCAACGGATGGCAAATGGTGGTTTTGAAATGTTCGTCCCCCTCACCCCATCCCTCTTCCCCGGCGAGGGAGAGGGTTCCCGGCTTGTCGCGTCGAAGCAGCGCGGAGGCGGAAGTGCGAGTGAAAAAGGGGGGGCGGGTTCATGGGTGCGATGCGCGATCATGGAATCGTGGGGGCTCTCCATGAACCAGCCCGACTTTTTTTCAACACAGAGGCACAGAGGACACAGAGAGGAGCGCGGGTCTGCGACCCGCAGCAACTTCGCCAGACAGGACGCGGACAAAACGAATGGGAGCACTTTCGATTTCGAGGCCTGCTGCGGCTCACAGAGCCGCGCGCGCGCTGTTCAGCAACACCCCGGAGCGCCGGCTTGCAGCCGGCTTAAACCGTTGCCTGCCAATGAGACGACTCTGATCGGAATCAATCGTGCGGGACTCCGGCAGCGAATAAGCCGGCAACATGCCGGCGCTCCGGTTCATGGCCCCGATTCGCATCCAATCGTTGGAGATTTTCCCTCTTCATGAACCTCAAAACTGCCCCGTTGATTATCAACGGCTTGCACATTTTGAGGTTGCAGGGGTTCAAAGCGCGAATCCTTCGGCGAAATCTCTCCCCGGAGAGAGGGTTTGATAGTGAGGGTGGGACGCCACGCTCGGTAGCCGGAAGCGGTTCAACCTGTCTGCGACGATGAGCGTCCGGCGAACTTTTGCTCCCACATCTGATTACAGATTGCCGACTACTGGTCCAGCTAACTCCGCCACTTCAAGTCCGCCCGGTCTCCGTTCCATCGATGCGCCTTCTCGTTGGTGTGGACGGTCAATGCGATTCCATCGGGCCGCATACGAGCCGTCGTCCAACCCGTCGTGGAGACAGCCTTGTTGCCGACGTAGGAGGTGGCCGGTGTGTTGATGATGTGGATACCCCGATGCTCCGCACGGCTCCAATGATGAATGTGGCCGTGGACATAGGCCTTCACGTGGCGGCGTTTCTCCAGCATGTCCCAGAGCGGCTGCGAGTCAATCAGGCCACCCGGGAAATGGATTGGATCACCGCCCAACCGAGGGTTGTGATGAGTCACGATGATGGCTGGTTTTTCCGCGTGCGCATCGAGCGCTGCCGTAAGCCATTTCATTTGCCCCGGACCAATCTCGCCCTGCGTCACCATTGTTTTGATCAGCGAATCGAGCAGAAAAAAATTGGCATGGCGGGTCTGCACGATGGAGATGTGGCGGGACTCGACGATTGGCTTGTCTGGTTTTTCCTCTTTGAGAATGCCGTAAAACACTTCGCGATTGTCGTGATTCCCGAGCGTGAGATGAACGTTTAGTTTCGCCGTTCGAAGCGGTTTTACGAGCCGGGCGAAATGCCGGTAGTCACCGGGTTGGCCGTCCTTCAACGCGAGATCACCATTGATCAAAACGGCGGCCGGTTGCCGTTTGAGTGCGATAAGTTCGTCGATGACTTCGCGGAAATGACTGGGCACCGGGGAATTGGGCGGATGCTTTTCCCCAATGTGCGTGTCGTTGAGCAGGTAAACGAGGTCGTCATCAAGGTCGGTTCCGAAAGCCGGACGCGCACTGAAAGTGGCCAGACCGGCACCGAGGGTGCTGAGGAATTCGCGACGACTCTGCCGGGTCAGATGAATTGGCATTGCTGAGGAATCGGGCACCGAGAGCTTTCCGTCAAGCGGTTTGCCGGCGTTATGCCAGTCTCGGTCTCGAAATTCGATCAGGAATATTCATGCAGATATTGCCAGTCATCACCTTTCGATTCTATGCTTGGCCAATGCGCGCGGCGTTTAAAGATTGGGCGGTAGTCGTCGATGCTCTTGGGCACGGAGAACAAATCTTAATACTTCGCAAGGGTGGGATTGCCGAAGGCAAGGGCGGCTTCAGGCTGGAACACGACGAATTTCTTCTCTTCCCGACGCTCTATCATCAGCAAGGCGAAATGGTGATTCCGTCTGCCCGGAGCCGCTACGACGAACTTGCGGAAAACTTTCCACCCGAGGATATCCTTCGGCTCGAATACTTTGCCCGCGTAGTTGATTCGCGGGAAATCAGATCGTTGGATGATGCCCGACGATTGGCGGAGCAGCACATCTGGCGTGATCAGGTCATCGAGGAGCGTTTCGAGTGGGGCAAGGAACAAAAAATCTTCGCCATTGCTCTCCGGGTGTTTCGGTTGCCTGAGCCGGTTGAATTGCCGTTGCTGAAGGAATACGGCGGCTGTAAATCGTGGATTGAGTTGAACGAGGAAATCGACACCTCCCAATCCACGCCCGCCCTCGACGACGCACTATTCGCAAGTCGATTGAACGAATTCCGCGAAACCCTTCGGGCACCCTCGCCCGCGCTCGGGGAGAGCATCACTGAGTCGCAATCCGCAGTTTGTCCCACTGAACCAGGACGCCCCCTCACCCCGTCCCTCTCCCCCGGTGGGGGAGAGGGTGCCCGACTTGTCGCGCCGAAGCGGCGCAGGGGCGGAAGGGCGGACGCGGGGGCGGAAGGGCGTCCCGGTTTATGGATCGGGATGGAGTGAGGGGACCCTGAACCAAGCGCGAATCGAGACACACAATCCGTGAATTCTCCCGCCATGAAGCCGCCTTTTATTCTTGCCTCGGGTTCGCCGCGCCGTGCCCAGTTGCTGCGCGAACTGGAATTGGACTTCAGCGTGGTCGTCAGTGACGCACCGGAAGCTGAGCACGAGCATCTGACCGCCCGTGAGCTCGCTCAGCTCAACGCCTATCGCAAGGCGCACGCAGTTGCCAAGTTGCATCCTCAAGCCGTGGTGCTCGGGGCAGATACGGTCGTGTGCCTTGGCACTCGGCACTTTGGCAAACCCCGGGACATCAAAGAGGCGATTGAAATGCTCCGCGCTCTTTCCGGACAGATTCACCAGGTGGTGACGGGTTGCTGTCTCGCCCTGTTGGAAGACCACCGGTGCCGAATTTTTTCGGATCAGACGGCCGTCCGATTCCTGAAGTTGAACACCACCACAATTCACCGTTATCTCCGCTCCATCAATCCGCTGGACAAAGCAGGTGGCTACGCCATTCAGGAGCATGCCGGCCTGATTGTGGACCGGATTACCGGCTCCTTCACGAATGTCATGGGTCTGCCGACCGAGGTGTTGGTGGAGGAATTAAAAGTATTCGGCATCGTCGATTGAAATCGTTATGTTTCAAGGCATGGCAGCTCCTAGTTACCTTCTGATTCCCATCATCATCGGCGGAGTCGTCCTTGTTTTCGGGCTCATATTTGCCCTTTGGAAAAGCTTCGGCGGCGACAAGAAAGACGAATGAAGATGGGTCTGCGCGATGTACATTGCGCTTGTTTCGCGAATGACGCGGGCCGGGACCAGTGGGGTTGAAAAAGCGAATTCCTGCTGGCAATGGCACCTCGCCGGCTGAATAGTTCCCAATAGCCATGAAAGCGTATCGTAACACTTTGCGTCTTTTCACGCTGCTGGCGGTGGCGGCTTTCTCGGTCTGCCGCGCCGGCGAAAAGGCGAAGGCGCCCCCCGTCAAGCCACCGACGGACGCGGAACTCCGCACCGTGATTTCCAAGGGGCTCGGCTTTCTTGCGAAGGAAGGCGACGAATGGATGGCAGCCAAAAACTGCAACAGTTGCCATCACCTGCCCGAGTTGCTCTGGAGCCATCGCGAGGCCAAGCGACGTGGCTTTGCCGTTGACTCGAAGAAATTCGATGAATGGCTGGCGTGGTCAATCGAGCGCGCGACGGACAAAAAGCCGGGAGTTGAGGAGGCCGCGCTCCTGATTCTGGCCATGCCGGAGCGATCCGCTCCAGACCTGACAAAACTGCTCGCTGCCGCGCAAAAATCGGATGGCTCATGGAACCCCTCCGGGCAGTTCGCGACCATGCAGAAGCGCGGCGCACCCGATGCGAAGGACAGTTCCACGCGCCTCAACCTCATCGCCCTCGCGACGCCGCAGCCGGCATTGCCCGAGTCCGATTCCGCGCGGTCGAAGGCCCGCGCCATGCTTCAGAATATAGACGCGGCCACTTCCATGGAATCGCTCGTACTCCGCAGCTTCTACGCCCGCCGATTTGGCAAGCCGGACGAGGTGAATGCCCTGCGCGATAAGATCCTGAAACTACAGCGTGGCGACGGCGGCTGGAGTTCGATCATTGGGGAAAACATGAGTGATCCACTTGCAACGGGCCTGGTGCTCTACGCCATGGAGCCTTCATCGTCCGAGCCACCCACCGCGGACGCCATCGCCCGCGCGCAGAGCTGGTTGCTCAAGACGCAGTGCGACGACGGCAGTTGGCCTATTGACATCACGCATATCAGCAAGATGGATCGCAGTGCTCCCGCGAAGGCCAAGTCATTCAAAGAAGCCACCGACATCTACACGTACTGGGGCAGTTCCTGGGCGACGATTGGATTGTTGCAGGGTGTGCCGGTGAAGTAGCCTACGCTTCCTTTTGAAGCCGGCTACAGCGCAGGGGCGTGTCCATCCCGTGAATTTGGGATTGAAGAAACGGAAGGCGTGCGGAAGCGGTGAGCTTGAATAGCGATTTCTGGCTGCAACTCAACCTCAGCCGGTCTGGAATGACCTCGTTCCCGACATCATTCGTGAGAGACAGTATCATGGACAGAGTTACCGGCCGGTTCCGGATTGCCCGACGGTTTGCCGCGCTTACGTTGGTATTGCAACTCGCGTTGGTAATCCAAGCGGAGGATTGGCCTCAGTTCCGCGGGCCGAACCGGGACGGTGTCTGGAACGAAACCGGCATTCTGCAAACTTTCCCGGCCGAAGGCTTGAAATTCCGCTGGCGCGCGCCGGTGGGACCGGGACACTCCAGTCCCGTGGTCGCTCGCGGCCGTGTCTATGTCACTGACCGCGAAACACAGAAGCCCAAGGCGTGGGAGCGCATTCACTGTTTTGACGAGAAAACCGGGAAGCCGATCTGGACGTATCGGGACGAGGTGAATTTCCCCCATTCCTTTGATCCAAAGAACCCGACCGGTCCTTGTCCGACGCCCATCATTGAGGGCGACCGAGTCTTCACTCTGGGCACGACGGGCCATCTGTTGTGTCTCGATGCGGGGAATGGCCGTGTGGTTTGGAAAATGATTCTCACTGACGACTATGGGTTGATTGAGGCTCCGAACCTCACGCCCTGCCCGTTGATTGAAGGCGACCTGCTGATCCTTGTCATCGGTGGCAAACCGGGCGCGTGCGTCGTCGCATTCGACAAACGCACGGGCAAGGAGGTTTGGCGCGCGCTCGATGATCCCCCACGCGCTTTCAGTTCGCCCATCGTCGTCAGCGCCGGCGGGCAGAGACAATTGATCGTGTGGACTCCGAAAGGCGTGACATCTTTGAATCCCTCGACCGGCCAGATTTGGTGGCGAGAGAGACTCGACACGCGCGAAGACTACGCGGGGGCAAGTCCAGTTTTCCAGGGCGACTCGTTGTTGATCAGCGGACTGATGTTCCAACTCGACCGCGACAAACCGGCCGCATCCGTGCTCTGGCCGGAGAGGAAAGTCCTGTCGCTCCGGATTTTGAGCAATACCTGCATGCCGGCGATTCTGGGCGGGCAGATCTACGCTGCGGACATGAACGGTCGCCTGATCTGCCTCGACGCCGGCACAGGCGAGCGCCTTTGGGAAATCGACAAGGTAACCGGCCCGCAAAAATACGGGGCGATTCATCTGACTCCCAACGGGGAATCCGTCCTGCTTTTCACCGACCAGGGAAACCTCATCCGCGCCCGGCTCAATCGAAAGGGTTATCATGAACTAAGCCGGGTTCATCTGGTGGACCCGACTTTCCTGGTCGGTGGCCGGAAACTGGTCTGGGCCCCACCGGCTTTCGCCAATGGACATGTGTTTGCACGTAATGGCAAAGAACTGGTCTGCGCCTCGCTGGTGGCGAAGCCTTGAGCGAGCCGGCGATGCAGCACAGCCGGTAAATATTATTCTTCGGGCGTGCTACTACCGAGTAGACTATATTGAGGCAGCCCCGATCCGGACCTGCACAGCTTCACGGAAGGTTGCCAACTGTAAAAGGTCCCGCCATCCCGAACTGATTTCCAAATTGACCGATGAGGTTTCCCTTGCACGTGCCGGAAGAAGCGTCCGTAAATGTGAAGCTCAGGTCCACTTGAGTGATCGGCTCCCCGGAGGAAAGAACGAGGCCACTCACCGAACCCGTAAGGCGACCTCGATAGGCTTCTTGTGTCCAGTTATAGGCGATGATGGGGAATGTTCCCGTTGACAGACTCGTGGAATAGCTGCCGCTCGCGGCATTGGCCAAATCCCACGTGAAGGTGAATTGGCGGGGATCCGTCACGACGATGCGTTTCCCGTTCATGGTCGGCGGAGTTTGCAACGCGTCGGGATACTGCACCTTGCTGACGATGAAGAATTTCTTCGATACATCGGTGGCCACTGCGGTCACATCGCGCCCGGTTTGCGAGGGCGGTGCGATGTAAAATTCCGAGCCGCTCAACTGTTGCCAATTGGCGAGGTCTGGCGAGTGGAAAACAAAATACTCGGCATCGTCCGACTGCGGGTAATCGAGCCGGTACGTTGAGGCGTTTCGTAGAAGTGTTGGAATGGTGTCCACCACGGTGGGAAGACTTTGCGCGTCGGGGTCGAACGCCTGAGCCGCCGTACCCACCCGTATGATCGTGGCACGCTCGATGACATCACCTGCCTGCACGGATTGGGCGATAGACAAGTTTTCCACGACCTCCCCAAAGACGCTATGGACGTCATCCAACCAGGGGGTCGCGCCGAGCGTCACAAAGAATTGGCTGCTATTCGAGTTCAGACCGCTGTTGGCCATGGAGAGAATACCTGCTTTTGAATGGCGGAGGCTCGGATGAAACTCATCCTTGATGGTGTAGCCCGGGCCATCAGTTCCCAGGCCATTCGGAGAGCCTCCTTGAATGACAAAGCCCGCAACGACACGGTGAAAAGTGATGCCATCGTAGAATGGCTTCCGGCTTGCACTGCCGGTTCTGAAATCCAGCCAACCGCCCGAGCCCGTTGCCAACCTGACGAAGTTAGCAGTGGTGCGCGGGGCCAGTTGGTAATTCAGGCTGCAGGTAAAATCACCCAGGTTCACAGCAGCACGCTTGATGGTGAATGTGACGTAAAGTCCATCCGCCGACGGGACAGCTCTCAGGTCATTTGCCAGAGGGGAAAGTGCCGCAAGAAAGAGCACGGCCAGTGTAATCAGTTTACGATTTCCGGGTAATATATTTCTGCACACCCACATACCTGATTCCAGACCGTGGCAGGGCGTCCGTTTTTTGTAAACCGCGACGACTGTTCTGACGTGCGATTGAAAACAAATGAAATTGGCGTGACTCGGTCGATTGAGCGCGTGCTGCCTCCGAAATGGATAACCGTGCCGTGCTAGCCGATTGGGATGCTTGGTGGCCACGCCGGGTGACGTTACGCGCCCAAAGCCGCGCGGCTTGTTGTAGGCCGGGTGCCCCACCCGGCGTGGCGCCAACCCGGTAAGAGCGCGCTCCGCGCGGTAATCGGAACAAAATTACCCGGCATGTTTTCTCCAGGTTCGCGTGTTCAGGAAAAGGGAACTGGTCGCTTCGAAAAAAATCTCACCCGCCGGCAAACACCGGACGAAAACCCGCCTCGCTCAGAATACGGGCGACCTCGGTGCGTCGGTCCCCCTGGATTTCAATCCGTCCTTCCTTGACCGTGCCGCCGGTGCCACAGGTCTTTTGCATCGCCTTGGCCAGCTTCTCCTTTTCCGGCAGACCGATGCCCACGAAACCCGTGACGACTGTCACCGTCTTTCCGCCGCGATGAGCCGTGTGGCGGATAATGTCCACGCGTCCGCGGCTCTTGCGGGTTTTGGCAGACGCGGCTGGCACCTGGCCGACGGCCTCGCCGGACGGGTCAGCGGAAGCTTGCGGCAGCCCCACGTTACTCAGCCCGGCGAATGGATTCTGACCAAAGCGTTCACCGCCATCGATGGGAATACGTTTCTTGCCACTCACGGGCAGGCATTCTTTGCCGAACCATCCACTCGATGCAATTCCGGAGAACCGGGTGAGATCAGCCGATTCTACCGTGATCCTTGCCTTGCGACACGCTTGCGGGCGGCGGCGATGACATCCGCCACCCGAATTGGGGTGCCGCCAGCCGAGCCGGACTGATGAGCGGCTTCCATGACGGCCCAGAGTTCGATCGTTTCGGCCGGTTGGATGGGTGACTTCCGGGTTTTGAAAAACCGCGCGATCTCCGTCGCAACGCCTTCATAACCCTTGTAACGGCCCTTCGGGACAACGCCTTTCTCTGGTGCCTCGTATCCGTATTTTCCGGCCGGTGCGATTCCCTTGTCACCGAAAACCAGTGCGCTGTATTTCACGGCACCGTTGCGAATGCCACGATAGGTTCCGATGCGACCATCCGCCCAGGCGCAAACAACCAGTTCTGCGTCTTCAGCCTGTGTGCGCGATACGGTCGCGACGCCGGGGCCCATGATAGTATAAAGCGTTTCGAAGCTGTGAACCGCGTGCCAGAAAAAGTCCGGGTGATGCGTCTCGGTCTCCATTCCGCCGAACACCTCGCAACCGCGCACTCGGCCCACTTCGGGATGACTTCGCATGCCGATGAACCCCGGGCTGTAGCGATGTTGGGAACATGAAAAGAGCGGAGTTCCGTTCTCGCCGGCAATGTCGAACATCGTGATCACATCTTCCAGCGACGCCGCCATGGGACGACCGATATAGACCGGCTTCTTCGCGCGCAAGGCCCGCCGGGTCGGCTCAAGATGCGCGCGGCCGTCAACGCTCATCACGATGATCGCGTCCGAGCGCGCCAACACCTCGTCGATGGTGTCCACGATTTTCACACCCTGATCGATGAGCCGCGGCTTCCAGCGCTCGATGTCGGTGAGCGTCTTCTCGATATCGGGACTTCCGCCCGGCCACGCGGCAACAACCTGTAATCCACCAAGCATTGGGTTGTCCGCCGGTGGCTTGTGAAACAACTGGGTAAACGCCAGCGCCTGGTAGCTGTCGAAGCCGAGAATACCGACGCGAACGGGTCCGGACTGCTTCGACGAACCGGCAATCGGATCGGCGGTGAATGCCGCCAGGGGAAGCACGATCAGCAGAGCAAGCATCAATCGCAGGCAACGGCTGGGACGAAAATGAGTGTTCATGGGCCAATGGATATCAGATTGGCCTGAAATTGCACTGGATTCTCCGGGTGTGGCTGGCCGCGCCGCGTGGCCACCGTCTTGCACGCGCCCCTCTCAATTTCGGAAGTCGGATTGAACCCAAAACGCCGGGTCAGGGGACCCGGCCTGCAAGTTGTAGGCCCGGTGCCCTCACCGGGCGTTCCTCGTCACGAATGGTTCATTGGAAGGGCCGGGGTGAGGTGTCGATTCTGTTTCCGGCACGGACACCTTGATGCCTTCCTTGTGCAGCAGGTACACCTCGCGGTCCGCCGCCTCCAAGCTCATGGCCGAACGGTCGCGGGTAAATTCATCCACGGCGGCGCATGACTGCCGTAAGGCTCGTATTCGACCACTCCAACGCCGCGGGCAACCGCGACACCAACACCACCTCACCCTTCGTCTCGCGCAGCAACGTGCCGGTCCAGCCGAAGGTTTCCGTTAGGTGTTGGCCAAGGCCGTAATCGGAGGTCCAGCAACCGCAACTTCCATGAGGGTCGCGTGGATTTTCTGCCACGGTTGCATGAGGTCGAGTGTAAGCGCGCGAATGCGGTGGCCGTGTGTCGTAAATTCGACCGCAAAGTCTCGCGTGGTGCGCGGGTAGAGGAGAACGCCATCGGCTTGCTCCCAGCCGGATACACACGACCGCTGACGCAAGTAGGTGAAGAGCTGATACAGATTGGCCGGAGGGAGTTTGGCCGTCCCGTAAGCGCCCCGCTTGAGTGCTTGAGCGTAAAATTTCGTGTCTAGGATGATCGCGCGGCCAGCACCGCAGAGACATACATCGGTCTCCATGCGCGGCATCAGGGCCAGCGCATCCGCGTTCGCAGCAGCAAACTGCCATTGGATCACCGGGGCACTGACATGCCAGTCGGCGGGGAGTTCGTGCCGGTAAAAGTTGAGAACGAAGTTTTCGAAGAGCGTCGATAGGCCGTCCCGGACGAAATCGCGGAAGCGCCGGCCACCACCGTATTCGGCAGGGAGCCAGTGTTCGTGAACGAACTCACAGATGTGCAGCAGAAAACCGTAGATGCGGTTGTTACGATGGAGTTGAACACGCCGGAAGTCGTCCGCGTGAAGTTCGATCTTCCGGACTGGTGCGAGCCAGCGAAGCAAGTCATGCACGTCGGCGCGCGTGAATGCATCAAGTTCGTCCGCTTCGTGGAGCCGCTGAAGTGTGGTCTTCAGGATGCGATTCGGCAGGGTGTCATATTCGAGTTCATCCCACGCGCAGGCGGCGCGGCCGTGGCGGAGCAGATTGCGGCGCAGCGTCTGGGTCACGAGCAGTTTGCCGCGCACGCCCGGGATTTCGTCCTCGCGCGGGAGGTAGCCACGGTCCAAACCGCGCCGGAGCAAGCGGCGCGTGCCGTTCACCAACACTCGGGCAAATAGATTGAGAAGGTCTGTTGAATCCAACGCGTCCACATCGGTCAGGGTGTCCTTTTCCTCCAACACGTCCCACGCGTAGCAAAGGAGGTAATAAATGTTTGCGATGGGAATTTCGCCAGCACCGGAAGAAACAAGGCGGGAGGCGGTGCCCGACCGGACAGGAGCGCCTGCAGATTCAGCCATATTGCGAATTGAGGACATGACTCGTTGTGCTCACTCAATCGGCGAGCAACTCAGCCACGAGTTTTTCTACGCGCTCGCGTGAATCGAAGTATTCCTCCAACAGCGGCTGGATTTCGCCTGCGATGACTTCGCGATACCAAGCCTCATCCGGCCGATGGCCCTCTTGTGGGCAGAAAAAGCTGTGGCCGATGCGGAACTCCGGACCGAGATCTCGCTCCTTCTCAATCACTGCGTTCAAGTTCCCTACCTTCGCGCGAATCCGGCCAATCAACTCATCGGACGCGCTCCGCTCCTCGAGCCAAGTGGCGAACGCCGGGGAATCAAGTGCGGGTTCGAGGGTCACGAAGGCGAACCGACGGCGCAAGGCGTAGTCCACCATCGCGAGGGAACGGTCGGCAGTGTTCATGGTTCCGATGAAGTGGAGATTCGCCGGCAGGTGAAACGTTTCATCGGGTCCTTCAGAGTAAGTAAGCGGAATTGCGTGAGCGGGTCCACGCTTGTCGGATTCGATCAGCATCAGTAGTTCGCCGAAGATCTTGGCGAGATTGCCGCGGTTGATTTCATCGATGATGAAGAACCAATCTCGATCTGGGTCATTCCGAGCAAGGCGAGCAAACTGATGAAAAACGCCGTCCCTACGCTCCAACCCCGTCCGGGTCGGACGGAATCCTTGCACGAAATCCTCGTAACCGTAACTCGGATGGAACTGAACCATGGCGACGCGTCGCTCATCACGTTTACCCATCAAGGCAAAGGCCAGTCGGCGGGCAATGAACGTTTTGCCGACCCCGGGTGGCCCCTGAAGGATGAGCGCTTTCTTCCGTTTCAGGCGTGCGAGAATGATATCGAGTTCATCGGGCGACATGAACAGGCCTGCGAGTGCGTCGTTTTTTGTGTACGGAGCGATTTGAAGGGACTGGATACCAACGTTTCGCGCATCAATAAGGGCGCGGATAGCCTCGTATTCGTCGGCGGTGACAGCAAACAGGCTCCCCTGATTGCTCAAGATCGGTTCGCATTGCGCGAGGGCGGGCACGGCTTGCAACTCATCCCACGTCACCGGTTCGGCGAATTGTTCGATCTTCCGAAACTCTATCTCCTCTTGTCCGGGAGGGCCGTGAAGCGCCTTCGTGATTTCACAGATCGCGACAATTTCCTTGTCTGGAGTGGTGACGTAGCCGATGAGGAGGTCGCCGGGTTTGACAGCGGAGAAGTATTTGAATTTCTGCCGCTTGTTCCCGGCTTCGTTGTGCGACGTGTAAGTTTGAACCGAACCGACCGGGGCGGTTCGGAAATCCCAGATCTTCGGATTTGCATTAAGCCACCAGTAACCGGTGCTGGACGGCACTGCAGTGCTTGCACGAAGCGGGTTGAGATTGAGCCCAACTTTGCTCGCAATAAGCTGGATGAAGTCGGGCTCGTTTGTGATGTCGGTCAAGGTCTTGGGTGCCATTCGGCTTTCCTCCGGCATCTCCCACTCACCCTTCGCCAGCCACTTCACCTTGCGGATGTGTTTGTAGTGGGTTCGCGAGGTATCGAAGTCATAATCTCCCTCGACCACGCCGTAACCGAGGAGCTTGGTGAAACCCTGCTTGGCGAATATGATGTCTCCTTTCTCGATGTCGTGGGCGAATTGCCAGCAGGTGTGTGTGTCTATCTTTGGCAATGCATCACTCGGCCAAAGCTGTTGAAGCCTCTGAAGAATCTCGTCCTTGGTCTTGAACTGGCGCAGGTCGGCAGTCTCATTCCAGCCAATGGCCGCGATGCCCGTGTGGTAAAACTCCTCCCAGTGCTCACCACCCGTTCCCGCAGACCATGTCCAATACTTGCTGGATGCCGTAGCTCCGTCCGGCATCCGACCTTCACCACCTTCCAGAGTCTCCGGCGATTCTTCGTCCATCTTCTCCTGAACACGCTGAAAGATTTCGAGCGCTTCCGGCATCGACGGTTTTGCTTTCTGTCCCTCAGGTGTAAGCATCCAAACGCCTCGTTTCACTGAACCGATGAGGCCAGCTTTGCTCAGATAGAACCGCGCCCAGTCTACCTGATTCTTGAAGCGGGAGGTTCCAGAAGACATTGTTTCGTTACGCTCGGAGTAGGATACGCCCAAGTGGTCGGCGATCCATTCCACCACGGCCCGTGGTGTTCCTGTTCCACCCAGGTCGCGCAAAGCGTCGAGGACAGGTCCAAAGAAGCGAACGAAGCGTGGACCTGCTGGGGAATCCTCCCGGAGAACCATCCCCGTCGTTTCCTCTCCGGTCTCCGCCTCTTCCTCCACCAGACCTGATTCGTAAGCGTCGAGCGAGATTTGCGGAAAGTTCTCTCCGGCGCTTGCCACCGCTTTCTCCAGCCAAGAGAAGTAGCCTGCCGCCGTCTTGCTTTCCCAGACAATGCCGCGCTGTTTGAAATACCCTTGAGTATGCTTATCGCACGGGAGGAAACCTTTCGGATTGAGCCAAAAAAGGCTCATGGTCAACTTAGCTAGGCCCATGTGACTGACATTCAAAGCCTCATCAAAAAGTGCGTGGTTAAATGTTTGCCATGACTTTTCAACGCCTTCCCTCGCTGCTCGCCAAAGTGTCGGGATGTCAGTTGCTTTTCGGTCAACCAAATATGCAAAAGCCCAACTGTTCTGTGGGTTAGTGATTGGTATTCCGTCGAAGTCAGCTGGCACGGGCGCGGTCAGCTCCCATTTAGCCCTTATTCTCGCGAGGATTGCTTGCCGTCCGCTGACTGAACCCGTGCGATTGAAGCTGGCAAAGAAGGTGAACGGATCGATTTCGGTTAGAGGAATTACATTTCCCCCAGCATCTCGATCATTGAGAAGGATGACCTTCAACCCA
>CALBIE010000824.1 GCA_937893495.1 uncultured Verrucomicrobiales bacterium
AAAACCCGTTGTCAGCCAACGGGATAACCCTCTTCATCGAGATAATAAACCGGCATGGCACCGTCGCGGGTCGCCACAAACTCCGCCACCCGGGCCGCGCGTTGAAGATTGTCACCCGGCGAAAGTCCGCGAATCAGCCAACCGTCCAGCAACGCCGCGAGAAACGAATCACCCGCGCCGACGGTATCACGCACCTCAACTTGACGGGTCGGTTCCCAGAACCATTCCCCTTCCCAAAGCAACCCGGCACCGGCTTCACCCGCCGTCAAACAAATCCGGATACATTCCGTCTTGCCGGCAAATTCGCGAACCGCCGTTTCGAACTCCCCCATCCCGATGCCCCGACCGAGCAGTTCCGCCAGTTCATTTTCGTTCAACTTGATCGCATCGCAATTCCGCGCCGTGCGCCAGACGACGGCGGCATCGTTGTACGGCGGACGTAGATTGACATCGAAAACCTGTTTCGCATCACCGGCCCAATCGCGCAAGCGCGCCAATTGCCCACGATTGAATTCACCACGCTGAGCGAGCGTTCCAAACACGATCGCCGAAGCGCCGGCCGCTTCGACCCGCAACTCGTCGGACAACGGAATGGCATCCCACGCCACGTCCTCCAGAAACCGATAGCTCGGGACGCCTCGTTCATCCAAATCAACCACGACGGCGCCGGTTGGCTTGTTCACCTTGCCCGCGAAGCGCGCATCCAAGTTCCAATAGCGGAAGCGACGCAGGAATTCTTCCCCGAGAAAGTCCGTGCCCACCGCTGTCACCGGCAACGCCCGCAACCCGAATTGATTCAAGTGATAGGCGACATTCACTGGCGCGCCGCCAGGAAAGATTCCCTTGGGCAACGAATCCCAAAGCACTTCACCGAAGCAAATGACCGTAGTTTGATTCATCTCGTCTCCGGCAGTTCAACCACAGATGCACCCGGATGAACACGGAATTTTCGGTAAACTCCATTCATCCTCCATTCAGTTGTCCGTCGCGTCGGTTGATTCCACCGACCTGACGGACCGCCTCAACGACCTGGAGACGCGAATGCAACGCGCGGAATCGTTCGACAACAGTGTGGTGGGTGGACGGATTCAATCGGCGCGCGGCCCCGAAACTGCCCCGACAATCCACTTGCCCACGTGGGAAGGGATGGTACCCTTTAGCCATGGTTGGCTTGGTAAATGCCAATGGCCGGTCTATATTCACATTCGCGCCATGACTGTCACTTTTGAAATCCCTGACGAAATCTCCGACCGACTGACGGCCGAGCTTGGTTCGCCGGACCGGGCCGCGCTTGAAGCCCTGGCTGCGGAGGCAGACGCCCGGGCCGCGCTGACCTTGGAGGAGGTTCGCCGGATGCTCGGTCTGGAAACCCGGTGGGAAGCGCAGGAAATCCTATCGCGACACGCCGCGTTGGCCGGACAGACCGCCGACGAGGTTTTGCAGGACGCCACCGCCGCTGCGGCATTTCGCGTGCCGCTCAAGTGACTGTTGTTTCCGAATGGCCATCGGAATGCTTCAGCGAACCGCTTTTCACCTGCGCCCATCCGTGCTGGAAGAACTGCGCAGCCGCCTTCATCAGGCGTGAATCAGCCGCCAATCCCGAACCGTTCCACGACTTCGTCAGATTCCAGATTCGCCAAAACTGCGGCGACGGTTTCCGCCCAACCCCGTGGCATCAAATCCGGCACCAGCTCCGCCATGGGGGCCAGAACGAACCTCCGTTGATGCGCCCGCGGATGAGGGAGATTCAATCCGTCTCCATTCCGCACCTCATTTCCGAAGCAAATCAAATCCAGGTCCAACGGCCGGGGCTCATTGAGTGTTACCTTTGCCCTTCGGCCGAATTCCCTTTCGAGTGCCTGTAGTTTCTCCAACAACGATTCGGGTGTTTCACGGGCAACCGGTTTGAATGCCACTGCGGCATTGACGAACTGGGGCGACCCCGGAGGGCAATCAACCGGCGTTGTCCGCCAGAGGGATGAATGGGCGAATCGGCCATCGGCAAATGTGCGCAGTCGCTCGAATGCTTCATGAATGATGGAACACGAATCACCGAGGTTCGAACCGAGCCCGACGACGACCCTCGATTCCGCTTCGTGATTCATTCCAGCCCCAACACGTTCTGCATGCTGTAAAGACCGGCGAGCTTGCCGGTCACCCACTTTGCCGCGCGCAAGGCGCCGTTGGCAAACGTATCGCGGCTCGACGCCTTGTGCGTCAGTTCCAACCGCTCGCCATTGGTCGAAAACATGACCGTGTGATCGCCGACGACATCACCACCGCGCAGCGAGTGCATGCCAATTTCCTCGTCCGTGCGCTCGCCGACGATTCCTTCCCGTCCGTGCCGAACCACGTCCTTGACCCGTTGCTGTTGAACGTCGGCGAGAATCTCCAGCAAGGTCGCCGCCGTGCCGCTGGGCGCGTCGCGTTTCAGCCGATGATGCATTTCAATGACTTCGCGATCAAAACCCGGCCCCAGAATTTCCGCCGCTTTGCGCGTGAGCCAGAATAGCGTGTTCACGCCGGTTGAGTAATTCGATGCCCAGACCATGGGAATACTCTTCGCGCAATCGGCGATCTGTTGCCGGACTGTTTCTTCGTGCCCGGTGGTGCCGATGACCAATGCCTTGCCGTGTTCAGCGCACAGCCGGGCCGTCGGTAGCGTAATTTCGTGAAAGCTGAAATCAATCACCGCGTCGGCGTCGCCAATCACGGCTGACAAGTCGTCGCCCTGATCCACCTGCCCAACCACCGCCACGTCGTTCATCCGCGCCGCACAGGACAGCAACGCGCAACCCATCCGGCCCTTGTATCCGTTGATGATTATCTTGGTCATTTTGCCGGTCAGGAAAAATTCAATCCGTTCACTTGAGCACCCCGCAGGCGCGCATCGTTTTCTCCAACTTTGCGCGCTTCCGCCCGTCCATCGCCACTATTGGCAACCGATATTCCTCTTCAATCACTCCCATCATCGCCAACGCCGCCTTTACGGGAACGGGATTGGTCTCGATAAAAAGATCCTTGAACAGCGGATAATACTTAGTGTGGAGTTTCAGGGCCACGTCCGGCTTCTTCATCGCGAAGGCTCGCACCATGTGACTGACTTCCTTCGGAATGATATTGGACGCCACACTGACCACGCCATCCGCCCCGACGGACATGAACGGGAGCGTCAGCGAATCGTCGCCGCTGAGAATGTAAAATCCCTTGCCCATCCGATCACGAATCTGACTCACCCGGTCCGGTGTGCCACCCGCTTCCTTGATTCCCACCACGTTCATACTGTCATGCGCCAGTCGATCAATCGTATCAACCGAGATATCTACGCCACAACGACTCGGAATACTGTAGAGGATAATCGGCAACTGCGTGATCCGAGCGATGGCATGGAAATGTTGAAACAATCCTTCCTGTGACGGCTTGTTGTAATACGGCGCGACGTGCAACAACCCGTCCGCGCCCGCTTCCTCTGCCCCTTCGGTGAGTTCGATTGCTTCGTCCGTGGAATTGGCGCCCACGCCGGCCATGACCTTGAGCTTTCCGCCGGCAAACTTGACGGCCAGGCGAATCATGTGAATGTGTTCATCCATCTCAAGAGTGGGTGATTCCCCTGTCGTACCCACTGGCACGATGCCATCCACGCCACCCTTGATCTGGTTCTTAACCAGTGTCTCAAAGGCCGGTTCATCAATCTGACCCTCCCGGTTGAACGGCGTCACCAGGGCGGTATAAGTTCCTGTCCACTTCGTTTTCATCAATCAGCGGGCGAGCGTAGCAAGGCGGTCAATCCACTCAAAGCTCGATTTTCCCAGTGAAGACAAAGTCCGCCGGGCCGGTCAATCGGACGTCGGCGAATCCTTCGCCCTCCGTGCGAAAGGCGACCTCCAGCGCATCTCCACCCTGCACCTGCACCTTGACCGGCGAGGCAAACCCATGCACCCGGCTCGCAATCATCGCCGCCGCGCTGACACCCGTGCCGCAAGCCAGCGTCTCGCCTTCCACCCCGCGCTCATAGGTACGCACCCGGATGTGACCGGGGCCAAGCACATGAACAAAATTTACGTTGGTTCCTTTCGGGGCGAAATGTTGGTGAAATCGAACCTGTTTTCCCACTTCACAAACCATCGCGAGATCCGCATCCGGCACAAAAATCACGGCATGCGGCACACCGGTGTTCAGCGAATGTATCGCCGTATCGCCGCCGCTCAAAGCCACCGATTCTTCCAACCGCAACCCGTGCGGCGGTGTCAGGTTGACTGTGACACGGGCATCTCTGAATTCCGCCTGAATGACTCCGGCCACGGTTTCAAAACTCAGGCCCCCGTCAGATTCCGTCAATCGCTGGACAAACCGGGCGAAACATCGCGCGCCGTTGCCACACATCTCCGCATCGCTGCCGTCGCTGTTGTAGAATTGCCACGCCCAATCGGCTTTGCCCGATTCGCACGGCACGAGTAATGCGAGCCCATCCGCGCCGACGCCTTGCTGCCGATGACACAGCCACGCGACCTGCTCGCGGTTCAGCGCGAGTCTGCGGTCACGGTTGTCGATGAGAACGAAATCGTTCCCGGCCCCGTTCATTTTCGTGAATTCCACGATCATTGCGTCCGACGTTACGAAACCCGCCCAAAGTTTCCAATTCCATTTCGTGGCTGGCACGCGCGGACGAGATATTTTGTTCAACCACAAGAAATACTAAAGCGGAACGATGCCGGAAGAGCGCGGCATTCATGCCGCAGAAACGTTGATTTGCCAATCGGCTCTCGTCGATTTCGAGCGTTTGTTCCGACACACGCAATTGTGTCTGCTCTCAACGACATTGTTGTGCGCGTGACCGCTGACTGCGGGTGGACATTTCTGCGGAATGAATTCCGCGCTCCCGCCGCTCCAACTGCATCGTTCCGGCAAAAGGGCACAAACGGAGATTTGCCGGCGGTAGCCGCCGAGATTAGGAGGCGGATTTTCAGCAACTGAGAGATGATTCGTCGGTTCGGTGCGCTGAATCTCTTCCCGTGAGAAATTACCGGGGAGAGATTTCGCCGAATAAATTAGCGCCGTGTACCCTTGAACCCGAAGCGCCGGGTCAGGGGATCCGCCTACAATTTGTAGGCCCGGTGCCCTCACGGGCCTCCCTCGCTCCGAGAGGTTCATGGAGGGTTTCCTGTTCCTTCGCGACCTACTCACGGGCCTTGAACCCCAGAGAATCCCCGCAGATGGCAGAGCCGACCCACGGATTCCGATTTGACTCATGGATAGGGGAAACCTCCAACGATTGGACGCGAATCGAGGCCGTGAACCGGAGCGCCGGCATGTTGCCGGCTTATTCGCTGCCGGAGTCCCGCACGATTGATTCCGACCAGAGTCGTCTCATTGGCAGGCAACGGTTTAAGCCGGCTGCAAGCCGGCGCTCCG
>CALBIE010000825.1 GCA_937893495.1 uncultured Verrucomicrobiales bacterium
CACTGCCTTATAAAACGAAGGAGGGCGCGGGCGGCCCACTCCAACCGGGCTTTCTCGCCGGTATGATTGGGTCACAACATGATCCGTTCTGGGTTCTCGACGACGCGAACGCGCCGAACTTCCGCGTGCGCAATCTGGCTCTGCCGGAGGAAGTCTCCGGAGCGCGCATGGTCGGGCGCAGTGAACTGCTCTCCAATCTTGAACGGCCGTTTGAACTTCAGCAGGGCCGCGCGAGCCTTGCCTACAACGGGATGACCGCGAACCAGCGCCGTGCCTTCGATCTGCTCACCACCGACGCGGCTCAGCGTGCCTTCCAAATCGAGCGCGAACCGGCGCGTGTGCGCGATGCCTATGGTCGCAACATTTATGGCCAGAGCGTGTTGCTGGCCCGTCGGTTGATTGAGGCGGGCACGCGGGTGGTTACGATGTCCTGGGCTCCGGATGCGAACGCCACGTGGGATACGCACGGCAACAATTTCAACAAACTCAAGGACACCTTGCTCCCGCAATTTGACGCCGCGGCCAGCAGCCTGATCGCGGACCTCGCCCAAAGCGGGAGACTCGAACGCACGCTCGTCGCCGTCCTCGGTGATTTCGGCCGGACACCGCGCGTCAACGCCAATGCGGGTCGCGACCATTGGAACTCCTGCTACTCGATCCTCCTCGCGGGTGGCGGACTCAAGGGCGGCTACGTTCACGGCGCAAGCGACCGCACCGGTTCCGTGCCGGTTGAGAGTCCCGTCTCGCCCGGCGACATCATCGCCACGCTCTATCATCTGCTTGGCGTGGACCCCGGGATGACCATTCACGATGTGCTCGACCGTCCGCATCCGCTATTACCAACCGGCCAAGTGATCAGCGAACTGCTCAGTTAGCGAACGCGATGAAGTCGCAGCAGTCACCAGAAACGACACAGCATGAACGATGACAGCCTCGTAACAATTGACGTTGACCTTGAGGGCGATGGCAAACGGTTCGGCAACCTGGCCGTGCCGCAATCAACCAATTCGGCCGGATGGGCAAAGTATTTCATTCCGATCACAGTGATTAGTAACGGTGACGGCCCAACGGCGATCCTTTTTGGCGGCAATCACGGCGACGAGTACGAAGGTCCGGTCACCCTGCTGAACCTGGCCCGTGAGCTGACGCCCGATCAGGTTCACGGTCGGGTCATCATCATTCCGATGCTGAACCATCCGGCGGTGGTCGCCGGAACCCGGTTGTCTCCGATCGACGGAGCCAACATGAATCGCGCCTTTCCGGGCCGGCGCAACGACAGCATCACGGGCATGATCGCCCACTTCATCTCGTCCCGAGTGCTGCCACTCGCGGATCTGGTGATCGACATTCACTCCGGTGGTTCGTCGATGCACATGCTGCCGTCCGTCAACATGCACCGGCTGGAAAACGAGGCTCAGATGGATCTCATGCTGGCGGCGGCACGTGCCTGGGGAGCTCCCTACATCTTTCTCTATCGGGACATCGCGGGGGAAGGGTTGCTGCCGTCGTGCGCCGAGCAGATGGGTAATGTGACGCTGGGCACGGAGATGGGAAGCAAGGCCCAGTTCGGCCGTGAAACGTTGCTGGTCACGGCGCGCGTCCGCAACGTGCTGCATCATGCCGGAATCCTGTCAGAACCCGGTTCAGATCCGGGTGTCGCCGAGCCAATCGTCGTCGCCGCCGACGACGAGCAGGACTACATCATGGCCCCGGCCAGCGGCATTTTCGAACCGTTCTTTGAACTGGGTGATCCGATCGCCGCCTGTGAGCGTGTCGGGCAGATTCATTCGCTGGAGCATCCGGAACGCGATCCCCATCCGGTCGCTGCCCGCAGCAACGGGATTCTCTTCGCCAGACGATCGATTCCCCTGACCCGACAGGGCGAGTGTGTCGCCGTGTTGACCCGGGAAGTGAGTTCCTGAAGTCCGGGGAGTGGACTGCTTTGCGGAACCAATCAGGCCGGGTGACTTCTAATTAGCTCTGATGAATTTTCATTGTTGCCATACAGTCGGCCAGACTCGATGTTCAATGATTCCAACTATCCCCCTACCATCCTGATAGCCAATATGAAAAATCGACTCCCACAAATAGCCGTGTGCTTTCTGTTCGCACTGTTTCTCACCTCCGGCTGCGTGACAGAAAGACGTCCTTACCTTCCCATGACCACACCCGTGTCCTTGACCCGGCCAGCAGATTAATCGGAGTGAGAGCACGTGACCAGAAATGAAAAGGAGCCATTGGTCATGCGCCGTCTTTCGGTTGAAACCCTGTTGGATCGTTGCGATATCAACAACTACGTGCCGCTTGGGATTGAAATAATCCTCAAGCACGGGCCGGGACTGCCCCGCTGTCAGGCCTTTAACTTCACCACCAACCAGGGCAATCGTCTGTATTCCCTGAATGCCGCGAACAAACGAGTGCTCGTTTCAACCGGTTTCAAAATTCTGAGCGAACTACCGGAAAAGGAACTTCAGACCGGCTACTTCGTCGGACGCCGACTTGGATTCATCGTCAAGGCACAGAACGAATTTGCCCCCGATCAGAAGGCGAAGGAATACCAGTCGAATATAGCGAGACGAAAGCCATTGCCGTCAACGCCACGCTGGCGGCTACATTCCGGTATCGATCATAGTTCAACTTCATCGCTCGTTTTCGTTGATCCGCTATCAGGTTACATCTCAAGACTGTTGCGTCAACGGGGAGCTGGGCCATTGAGTTTCGCTCGATCCATTCGGGCACTCGCAGCGCCTATCCCGCCACTTCAACACCAAATGTCCAAAGTACGAGGCTACTTCGTCGGTTTCGTGTCCCATTTCCGATTGAAGACCTCGTCGATCCGTCGCGTATAAGCGTCGCGCTCACGACGCAAGTAGATCATCCTTGGATGCATTGGTAGATAAACGCGACCGGCATCCAGCATCTCCCGCTCCACCTTTGCGCGTTCAGTTTGAAACTTTTTGAGTTCAGCAACTTCCGGCGAGGTCTGGCATCCGGTCATCATGCCGAGCAAAGTCGCCACGGTTAATAATGTGAGAACCTTTTTCATTTCCTTCTATCCGTCTGATACGACATCCGCAGCGACAGGTCAAACGGCGTTTTATCACCATCTGGACTCATTTCTACGGAAGACGCGCATTCCAATCCCTTCTGACTTGCCTTCCGTCCGCTCGTGCTTAATTTCGCCGCAGCTTTTTGCCAATGACGATTGCCACCGAACCGACTGAATTAATGGAAACCGCCGAAACCGCTTTCAATCCAACCACCGATCACCTCCAGCACCCTGACCAATTCGTCAATCGCCACATCGGGCCTGACGCTGCCGAGACGGCAAAGATGCTTAAAACCATCGGCTTCGACTCGCTCGACGCTATGGTCGATGCCATCGTGCCCGGGGGCATTCGACTGCGAGAGAAACTCAATCTTCCTGAACCGCTTTTGGAATTCGACGCGTTACATGAACTTCGCTCCATCGCCGCTAAGAATCAGGTCTTCAAATCGTATCTCGGCACCGGCTATTACGATTGTATCGTCCCGCCGGTCATTCAGCGCAACGTCCTCGAAAATCCCGGATGGTACACTCAGTACACGCCGTATCAGGCGGAGATTTCCCAAGGCCGTCTGGAATCACTGCTCAACTTCCAGACGATGGTATGCGATTTGACGGAGATGGAAATCGCCAACGCCTCTCTCCTCGACGAAGCGACGGCCTGCGCCGAGGCCATGACGTTGTGTCACCGGGTGAAGGCCAAAGGGGATCGGAACACGTTTTTTGTTTCCGCGAATTGCCACCCGCAGAATATCGCGCTGGTTCAAACCCGCGCCGAACCGCTCGGCATCGAAGTCGTGGTTGGCGACCACGATGAATTTGAACCGGGCGAGATTCACTTTGGCGCCCTGCTCCAATATCCGGATACGAATGGCACCATTCACGACTTCAGCGAATTGGTGACCAAAATCCATGCGACCGGCGGCATGGTCGTGATGGCCACCGACCTGCTCGCGCTGACTCTGTTGAAGCCTCCTGGCGAATTCGGGGCGGACATTGCCGTGGGCAATTCGCAGCGTTTTGGCGTGCCCATGGGTTATGGCGGTCCGCACGCCGCCTTCTTCGCAACGAAGGACGAATTCAAGCGGCAGATGCCCGGTCGTCTCGTCGGCGTCAGCAAGGACTCGCGCGGTCAAGTCGGTTACCGACTGACTCTCTCGACCCGCGAACAACATATTCGCCGCGACAAAGCCACCAGCAATATCTGCACGGCGCAAGCGCTCCTCGCCAATATGGCCGCGATGTACGCCGTGTATCATGGGCCGGATGGATTGAGGCAGATCGCCAACCGCGTTCGTGGTTTCACCGCCGTGCTGGCGAAAGGATTGGAAAAACTCGGACACTGGGTGCATCTCGGTGCCACGTTCGACACCTTGCGCATAGGCGTGAAGCAGGAAACCAATTCGCGCGAAGTTCAAAGCATTGCCGAGAATAGCGGCGTCAACCTTCGCATTTTCAATGAAAGCGCCATCGGCCTGTCACTCGATGAAACAACCGCGCGAACGGATGTCGAAACGCTGTGGCGCATCTTCAATGATGGCAACGAACCCGCGTTCACTTTTGAGGAACTCGCCCGCGATGCGTCTCCTGAAGTTCCCGAAAATTTTCGACGCACGAGCCCGTATCTGCGTCACCCGATTTTCAACCGTCACCATTCGGAGACGGAGATGCTGCGCTATCTCAAGCGGTTGGAGAATCGCGACCTTTCGTTGACCTCGTCCA
>CALBIE010000826.1 GCA_937893495.1 uncultured Verrucomicrobiales bacterium
TTATTACGAGGAAGTCAATGCGTTCCCGAGCCTCCAAATCACCGAAGGCGAATTGGTCGCCATGCTCATTGCGGAAAAGGCCCTGGAGCAATATCGCGGCACGAGTTTCGAACGGCCATTGGTCAGTGCGTTGAAGAAAATCTCAGAATCGCTGCCCGATACTATTTCCTTCAATCTGGCGGATTGGGAACAAACTATTTCCTTCCGTACGACGGTGGAGCCGATTATCGACCTGGAAATATTTGATTCGATCGCCAAGGCAACGGCCCGGCATCAGCAGTTGCGCATCGAATACCGTAAGCCCGGCCGCAAGCAAATCGAGAAGCGAGTCGTCAACCCGTATCACTTTGCGAACATCAATGGCGAATGGTTTCTCTTCGCCTTCGACCTGATGAGGGAAGACGTCCGCACGTTCGTTCCCGGCCGGATCAAATCGCTCGCACCGACGGGCGAATCGTTCGCGCCACCGAAGAAGTTCTCGCTGGAACAACGGCTCCGGGACAGTTTCGGCGTACATTCGGCCGAAGGCGAATTCGACGTCGTCATTCATTTCAACCAACTCGTCGCCGACTACATCCGCGAGAAACGCTGGCATCCGTCACAGAAGCTCTCCGAGCGACCGGATGGCGAATTGGAAATGTGCCTCAAACTATCCAGTCTCGGCGAAGTGCAACGCTGGATCATGACCTGGGGAGGCAACGCCGTGGCGATCAAGCCAAAGGAACTGGTGGAGAGTGTTTCGTCGGCCGCAAAGGGATTGCTGGCGGCGCACGGTGATTGACCTGTTCAGTCGGCGCCAACGCGTCAGCGTTCTGGAGTGCGGCGGCTTGACACCGCCTTGGATCACTTCCGATTGCAATTCGGGTCCATTCTTCCATACCGGGTTATCCTCGTAAGACACCGCATCGAAAGCCCCGTCAAGCCGGCGCACTCCAGGATTTGGCGGAGAATCGTGTAAAGTTTCCCCGCCACGCATGAGGATGGTTTTTAGCTTGCGCCGGACCGGCTGCCGATCGAGCCTCGTCGATATTCAGGGTGCCAGGGCGGAAAAATGATTCCGTAGAGAAATCCAGACCGTGAGTGCAAACATCGAGGAAACCATTGCTCGTTTCAAAAAACTTCGACTCCGCTCAAAAGGGCTGTTTGAAGAAGAATTGCCGGTCAGCGATTTGGAAGCGGCCCGCAAACTTGAATCGAATCTGAAGAGCGCGGTAATGGGGATTTTCTCAACTTTCTTTGCCTACGGCATGACGCAAGTCGGTGAGCCCAGCAATTATTGGTACATTACATTCTTCGGTGTCGTAATGGTCGCGTCGCTGTTCAGCTTCATTCGCAACCTGAACATAGCATCCCGGATTCGCGCCCTACTGGGCAATCAAAGTCGAAAATCCGTCCGTGAACTCCTGTCCGCCGGATTTGGGGGGCACGAATCGATGGTCAGGGAAAAAGATTTTCACCGCCTTCTGGAATCCGGTGATATGGAATTCGATCGGATGCGAACAAATCCAATGCTTCGCGATTACTCCGACTATCGCCTTGCCGTGACCGTTCAGGCAAGATACGAGTTCGCATTGTTCATCCTGCTGCTGACTGCAATCTGGGCATTCAGTCGGAATCCATTGAGTCTGTTCGAATTCTACTGGATCACCATCTTGGGGATCCTGACCGGCATTTACCTCTGGCGACGCGTACAGGCGATGGAAAAAATCAGGCAACTGATGGAAATGCACGGTCCGCAAGATTTGCCAGTACGCTTCAAGCAGGATTGGACCACGACGAGCGCCTGATGTCCAAGGGTTACGATAACGGCGTCATCCGGCGCGCAGCGTCTGACACCGCATTGAACTGTAAACCTTCGCTGAAGGCCGCGTTAATTGAATACTCGTCCAGGAGGGCAATCCAGTCGCACCCACTAACCTCGCCGATTGACATCCCGCAAGAACACCCATTCGTAACCTTGGCCACATTTTGACTGGCCATCACCGCAGTGAATCGTATTTAACTCTTCCCACCAAATCATGCTGGAGATCATTCAAAATTTTCTGGAATCGAACAACGTCACCGGCACGGCTGGCGAAGCGCTGGCGGCACTGACTGCCTTCGCCATCGTAATACTCGTCGCCGTACTGGCCAATTTCCTCGCCAAAGGGATTATTGTCCGCGGTCTGCAAAAGCTCGTCAGCAAATCGAAAACCAAGTGGGACGACGCCATCGTCAACCGCAAGGTTTTCGAACGACTGACGCACATCGTCCCGGCATTGGTCATCTTCACCCTCGGACCGGCCACTCTGGAACCCTATCCCTTCTGGGCCGGGTTCATCGGCAAAGCGGCGCTCATTTACATGGTCTTCATCGGCTTGCTGTCGGTTGACGCCTTTCTCAACGCCGCTCACGACATCTATTCCGGCTACAAGGTTTCGCGCACTGTCCCGATCAGGAGCTTCATACAGGTCATCAAGTTGGTTATTTATTTTCTCGGCACCATTTTTCTTCTCGCCATTCTCCTGAACAAATCACCCGGCGGACTGCTGACCGGACTGGGCGCGCTTTCAGCCGTGATGATGCTGGTGTTCAAGGACGCCATTCTTGGATTCGTCGCGGGCATTCAACTTACCACCAATCGCATGGTGGCGCCCGGCGACTGGATCGAGATGCCCAAGTACGGCGCCGATGGTGACGTCGTGGAAGTCAGTCTCACCACGGTCAAGATAAAGAACTTCGACAACACCATCACCACCGTTCCTACCTACGCGCTAATCAGC
>CALBIE010000827.1 GCA_937893495.1 uncultured Verrucomicrobiales bacterium
CAACGGGCATTTGCCCGTCTTCACCCACGACAAAAGTGATTGGGGCAGCTTCCGGAGGCAAAAAAAAAGAGGAAATTGTTGGTTCACCCGAGCCAGCCGTAGCGATTGCTGAGGACCGATCCGAAGGGAGCACGTTGAGTGAGCGTTCCCGGGCAGACAGTCAGACGCCAATGGGTTATGGAACCGGTCGGACGCTGGAGCGAGTGATGGCCGCGTGCGGTTTGCTCACCAGCGTTGATCTGAAGTTTGTCCCCGCTGACGACGTGCCGCAGGGGGGAGTGTTGTGCGCCTTGCCCGCCCTGTTGACCGAGGGCCTGTTGCGGCACAGCCGGAAGTTCTACACTTTGCCCGCGGGTTATTATCCCCTGGAGTCCTACTTTCTTTATCTGGCCTTGCTGGCGTTGGTGCGATGCCGTTCGCTGGAACAAACGCGTTACCAAACCCCTGGAGAATGGGGAAAGTTGTCAGGTCTGGACCGGTTGCCGGAGGTCAAGACACTCCGGAACAAGATCGGGCTCCTTTGCGCCCAGGAGGGACGGGCGACCCAATGGCAGAGTCAGTTGGCCAAGGAATGGATGGAAGGGGTGACGAGCGAAGATCCCGAGAGCGTGGGGCTCTTCTACGTCGACGGTCATGTGCGGGTCTACAACGGAAAGCTCGGCCCCTTGCCACGCCAGTATGTGGCCAGACAGAAGCTGCTCCTTCGCGGAACCACTGATTATTGGGTCAATGGATTGGGAGGAGATCCCTTTTTTGTCGTTACCCAACCGGTTCATGAGGGACTGATTGCGGCCCTGCGCCAACAAGTGATTCCACAGTTGCTCAAGGAGGCGCCTGAATTGGACCCGGCCAGGTTGGCGGCCCATCCGCAGGCGGTGCGTTTTATGGTCGTCTTCGACCGGGAGGGTTTTCCCCCGAAACTCTTCCAGGAACTCAAGGAACAACGCATTGCCATCCTGACCTATCACAAATACCCCAAGGACCGATGGCCCCTTGAAGAGTTCAGGTCGCAGGCGGTGCGTCTTCATACCGGTGAGGTGGCCGAGCGATCCCTGGCCGAACGGGGCACTCGGCTCAGCAATGGACTGTGGGTCAGGGAAGTTCGGGAACTCAACTCCAATGATTCCCAAAGCTCGATCCTGAGCACCCACATGGGGCTGGATCTGATCCGGATTGCGGCGTGGATGGAGGCAAGGTGGTCGCAGGAAAACTTCTTCAAATACATGCGCGAACACTTCATCGACACTGTGAAAAATGATCGCCTACCGGGCCGAGAGCGCTCTGGCGGGTGAATTGCGCGAATACCTCCAAAGGGACGATGATGTCCGGGCCTTACTCCGCCGGGTCTTTCTCACCCCGGCCGATTTGCGCCCTGACTATCCGAACCGGACCCTCACCGTCCAACTGCACCGCCTGGGCAGCCCCCTCCAGGACGCCGCCGTGGCCCAGTTGTGCGAACAACTCAACGCAACCGAGACCGTTTTTCCCACCACCGACTTGCCCCTCGTTTACCGTCAAACAGGCTCAGCCTAATTCCGTAGAGGTCAGGATGTCTGAGACTCGATCATCTGCCCACAAATCATACGAATGAACTCAGCAGCGATCTGAGTCTGCGCGGGAATCCCTTTAGCCATATTCGGCCGCTACCTGATGTTTGAACATCTCTGCGACTCGGGAGAGTCGCGCGCCGGAACGCGGCTCTCCCGAGCCGCAGAAACACTCAAACTGATTTGCGCATTCAACTCGCGGAAGTGAATCAGTCTCACCATGTCAGCGCTCCGGTAAAAACTCGAACAGCGCCTGCGCACGCGCATTACGGCATCCCTCGCTGTTTCTGCCGATACGCCTCAAGCAATCGCGACGCATCCGCTTGCTCGTTGATCTTGATGTTCAGCAATTTCAGCAAATCCCTCGCTCCCAGCTCAATCGGTTCTTCCCCGAATTCCTGATCGCGCGCGAAGTGTACAAACTTCATCAGCATGAAGGCATTGAACCAGCCGAAGAACCGTTTCCGAAACGTCTCGGCATTCGAAGTCTGCCGCCGAATCTCCGCTACTTGCGCGCTGAATCCCTGTTCGCAAAGAAATCTCGCCAGACACCCGGGGCATCGATTCAAAAAATCTTTCTCCACCAATTCATCCGCCTCAAACAAGATTGCGACTTCGGTAAACAGGCACCCGAGTTCAACGAATGCCTGAAGGGGATACGACATCATCCCTTTGCTCGAGGACGCCAGCAATTCACCGACGGCTTTTCCAGTCCCAAACGGGACGCGATCGGATACTCGCGGTGATGGGATGACCCGAGTTGAGTTCAGTTCGGTAAATCCACCGGGTTGAATCACCTTCTGAAGGAAATAGAAATCCTCGCCAGCCTGCCGCTTGTTCATTCCACCCTGCGCAACGTAGGCCGACGCTCGAACGGCCATGCTTGAACCGATGGTGTGAAAGGCATGCGGATGGCCGGCATAACGGCATGCCTCGACGTAGTACCGCAAATGCAATTCGTATTCCGTAATCGCCCGGTAAACTTCGGTCTCCTCCGGGCCAGCTAACGGGTGCTCAAAATAGATGCTGCATCCCGGTGTTTCAGGGTAGTGATTGAAATGACGCTCAATCTCGACCAGATAGTTGGCATCGCAGAGACAATCCGCGTCGTAGCACACAATGATGCCCGATCCGAATCGCCCCACCGAATCGAATCGGCGGACCGCCTCATCCATCCCAATCTTGCGCGCCAGACCAACCCCGGCATGCTTCCGCGGCAATCCTTTTGCCTCGATCAAATGAACCGCAAAGCGACTGTCCTGATACCGACCGGACCATTCGCGCGCGGCAGCAATCGATTCGCGATTCCGTTTCAAGACGTCGCACGAGCTGTGCTCGGACGAGTTGACCACCACGATGATTTCGACGGCACATCCGGGTGATTGACATTCACGAAGCGCCCTCAAGCTACCCGGCAAGTCGGGCTCGTCGAAGCAAGGGATTACGATAATCAGACCCACGTCCGGATGAGCTTCGGCAGCCAACTGAGAATCGCAAAAGCCGAAGCGTTTGAAATAGGACACGACACTCGAATTTCCACTTTCAACAAAACGTCGCGATCGTTCAGTTGCTGGAGTTGAATTCGTCTCTTTCGTCAGCCTCATTAAACTCAAAACATCTCTCGAACCAAGGAAACTTGATTCCGCAAAATTATCCCATATCGAATCAATACTTCAGGCGACGGTGCTTGGTAGTATTTTCCGGCAGGAGGATTTGCAACTGCATCCCCCCGGGACCCGGTTTGACCATTACTTTTCCTTCAAACAAGGCTGCCAGCATACTGACAGCTCTCAAAACAAGCGAAGATTCGCTGGCTCCAATATCGACGGCCAAAGTGTCTGATTCTCCTTCGTCATTCGTGACCGCTTCAATCGACAGCAAGACCTCTTTCCCGATCAGATTCGAAATTATCCGAACTCGCCCCCCGGGCCAGTTCATCTGCAATTGGTAAAACACCGCGTATTCAACCATGAACCCCAAAAACACGGGATCAACAGCGATGGCCGCCTCACACAGGTTGAGTTCGTGTCCCCTTTCTGTTCCGAGGTTTTTGAAGACCTTCCAAGCTGATTCCAGGATAACCGTCGATTCAGAGTTTCCCCCGCTACGTCGAAGAAGTCCAAGCGCCTCCGGACATTCACTCACAACATGAATCTGGTTAAGCACGTCAATACTTCTGACCCCGTACTCCAGGGTCTGGCCATGCCACTCCAACTGATAGGCTCGATCCGGAGCAAGATTTCGAGCACCACCTTCCCGCAATTCAACCGCGATGCCTCGAACGCCATCGAGTGCCCGCATAATTCCAACGGGCAACGGCGACCCGATACGTGCCTTCAATTTATCAATCCTTTCGTCGGCCTGTTCGACTAATTCCTCACGCTTTTTCAACCAACGGGCGATGGACTCGGTGATGTCCTTCGGCGAGAAGGGTTTGATAATGAAATCATCCGCCCCCAACCCCAAACTACGACGAATGTTCTCTTTCTCATCCAGGCCCGAGACGATAATGAACGGTATTTGTGCGGTCCCGGGGAAGCCACGCATGATCGACAACACCATGAAGCCGTCCATCGGCTCCATCCCCAAATCGCACAAAACAAGATCCGGTTGCTCGGAACGAGCGAGCTTCACACCGCTCAATCCATCCTCTGCCTCGATGACTTCATATCCCTCATGTTGCAGCAGCCTGGATAACGTCGATCGATAAATCGGCTCATCATCAATTACCAGAATCGTATTCATTTCCGTGCCGCGATTCTACATAGCCGGATATGAGAATCCAGTCGTCGTGTAAAAAATGATTCATGACCATTTTCCGAGAACATGCCTGAACATGTTTTCCAGCCAAAAAATGAAAGCCCCCCCCCCGACATCATCTGTGAAGATTACCCGGAACGATGCACGTGGATAATTTCCCCTTTTTCGAATTTTGATTTGCCCTATGTTATCGCCCATGAATTTGACGGAACAGATGACGGCGCTGGCGCATCAGGCGAAGAGCGCCGCGCGCGAGCTCAATCGGCTGACGACGGCAGAGAAGAATGAGTGCCTGATCGCCATGGCCGACGCCATCGAACGGGAAAGTGACGCCATTAAGGAAGCGAATGCCATGGATATGGAGACTGGTAAAGGCATGGGCCTGAGTTCCGCGCTGCTTGATCGTCTGAAACTCGATGACAAACGCATCAAGGCGATGGCGCAGGGATTGCGCGAGGTTGCGCAACTGCCCGACCCCGTTGGCCGCCATTTGGCGGAACGCGAGTCACCCGCCGGATTAAGGCTTCAGAAGGTTTCCGTGCCGATCGGCGTCATCCTCATCATTTACGAGAGCCGGCCGAACGTGACCGCGGACGCAGCGAGTCTCTGCCTGAAATCCGGTAATACCGTCATTTTACGTGGCGGCAAGGAAGCCATTCATTCAAACCAGATGATTGCGCAAATCATGGTTGAGGCGGCCCAGCAGCAAATCGGAAACTTTCCCGAGCATGCCATCCAAGTGGTGCCGACTGCGGATCGAGAGGCCATTCCTATTCTGCTGTCGCTGACGGAATACATCGATCTGTGCATGCCGCGCGGAGGCGAAGGTCTCATCCGCGCTGTCGCGGAGAGTTCACGTATTCCCGTCATCAAACATTACAAGGGGATCTGCCACGTCTATGTGGACGGTCAGGCAGACGCAAACATGGCCGCCGAGATCGCGGTGAACTCAAAATGTCATCGACCAGGAGTCTGCAACGCCATGGAAACGCTGCTGATCGACAAAAAGATTGCGCCGCAGTTTCTGCCCCAAATTGTGGATCGATTTGCGAAGGAGAACGTCGAGATGCGGGTTGATGCATTGGCAAAAGAAATTTTGGGCAGCGCCAATGGCGCCAGCGTGAAGGACGCCACCGAAGAGGATTGGCATGCCGAGTATCTCGACCTGATCGTCGCGATTCGCATCGTGGACGGAGTTGGTGGAGCGATTTCGCATATCAACGAATACGGTTCTGGCCATTCGGACTCCATCGTCACGGCCAATGAAGCGTCCGCCAGGCGATTCCTGAACGAGGTCGATTCCGCGGCGGTTTACTGGAATGCCTCAACGCGATTCACCGACGGTGCACAATTCGGGATGGGTGCGGAAATCGGCATCAGCACGGACAAGATTGGCGCGCGCGGTCCAATGGGCCTGGAGGAATTGACGACGTATAAATGGCACGTGTACGGCACCGGCCAGATTCGAGCATGAATCAGTTTTGATGAAACACTTCATCGGTTTTTTACTCCGCGTTTGTCTCCTCTCGCTCGTCGTTGAACAGATGGGGCCAACTGTTCGCGCGGGGACTAACAGCCTCCGAATCGGCGACCTGCCGCCGTTGCTGAAATTGACCAAATCTCTCCAGGGACCGGAACTTGCCGAGATTTCCTGGGCGAAGTTGCGTGGCAAAGTGGTCGTATTGGAGTTTTGGGCCACGTGGTGCGGCCCCTGCCTGCGCGCTATTCCGCATCTGAACGAACTATCCACCCGCTTCAAGAATGAGCCGGTGCAATTCATTTCTGTCACAGACGAGAACGAAGCGATTGTGCGGGCATTCCTTCAGCGCCAACCAATGAAGTCATGGGTTGCGCTCGAAGACTACAGCGAAATGAAAGAAGCCTACGGCGTCCGTGGTATTCCTCAAATTTTTGTCGTGGCCCGGCAGGGAAAAATTGCAGCTATCACCCACCCCACCCTCCTCAAACCAGAACATATTGAGGAAGTTCTCGCGGGAAAAGCGTGCTCCCTCCGTGCCATACCCGAAAGCAACGCCAGCGCGAATCCTTTGAGCGAAAGTGTCACGAACCGACCTCCGCTCTATGAGATTTCCATCCGGCCATCATCAAATTCAAAATTGTCCGGCCCCTCGAACATGTGGGAACGCCAAGCGGACCACTGCGGTTTAACGGGCGAACGCGCCAGCGTCGAGTCGGCACTATCGTCTGTCTTTGACGTGACCGGGCCGCGCATGCGGATTGCGGGGTCACTGCCGAAAGGTCTTTACGACTTTCGTCTCCATGTTCCGCCAGGAATGACCAACTTGTTGAAAACCAGATTCGCTGAAGCACTTCGCACCGCGTTCGGGCTGGAGGTCAAGGTCAAGAAACAGCTCGTCAA
This sequence comes from uncultured Verrucomicrobiales bacterium, assembly GCA_937893495.1. Lineage (GTDB taxonomy): Bacteria > Verrucomicrobiota > Verrucomicrobiia > Limisphaerales > JAYPXF01 > CALBIE01. The sequence continues at coordinate 6,688 of CALBIE010000827.1, forward strand.
CGCCTATCGTTTGCGCGTCTTCAGTGCCTATGCGCCCGGCCTTCGCCCCGGAGCCAAATCAGGTGGCGGTAGCGGAACCTATGGCGGTTTCAAAATAAAGGCCACCAGCATGTCGACAATCGTGGGCTTTCTGGAAGATGCATTGCGTACACCGGTGATTGACGATACTGGCTTCACGGGGAACTTCGATGTGGACATGAAGTGGGAAATGTCCGAAGCAGAGTTGTTACAGAACACGGTGGACCAACGTATTTTGCATGCGCTTGCTAAGTATCCAAATACGAACGCCCTCCAATCGCTGCCCCGCGAACTATTAACGGGTAAGAATGGCCGACAATTGTCGGCGGTTCTGGCGGAGTTGAAAAAGCCCCAACGCGAACAATTCAGACCGGATCCGGCGGCGATCATGAAAGCGGCACGCGAGCGCCTGGGGCTTGAACTTGTGCCCGTCAAGGAGTTCATCGAAATCCTGGAAGTTAAGAACGCCGCTGACCGGTAATTCACGGAATTACCATTCTCGAACTGATCTTCGCGTTCGTCGGCGAATTGTTATTTCTCCAAATCGTGGAGATTCTATTTCAATGATTGAAACAAGGTCCTTGCGACCTGAACTTCACGGCATTAAGGTCTGGACATGATCGTCGTCCGTTTCCCGAATGAATCAGTTCGGAAAGAGGCCCTTGGATTTCTTATCGGCCGGTTTTCCGGTCATTCCTGGGTGACCGGCGAAGTCGCGGTGCCGGAGGATGCGTTGGCGCCGATGGCGAGTGAGGGGATTTCTTTCAGCGTAGAGGGACCATTGACCCATGAGCAGATTTTGTCGCTTCGAACTGCTGCTGCCCCTGCGGTTTAACGATGGTCAGCCCGTCCCGCGGGCCTTGCTGGCGTTGACGGCCGACGACATCCAAAGACGTTTCGGTGCCGTGTCATGGGAGTCCCAGGTCATCGCCGGTTTGTGGCGGGAATCCAACATGGTTTACCGCGATCAACTGAATCGGCTTTTCGTTGATGCCGAAGACACACCGGATAATCGCCATTTCTTTCAGGACCTGAAGAATCAACTCAAGGAGCGTTTTGCCCAACTGGACATCTGGGTGACAGTCCATCCAATCGAACTGCTTTGATTTCATCCACGCCAACCGCAACCATCAATTCAGAGGATCACGCCGCGGGTCACCGAATCAGGTCGGCCCTTCCGTCCGGCGGCCTTTTCGCGGAACGTGATTGGCGGATTTCACCGGAGCCCTTTCCCATTGGTAAAAGGCTGGCCAAAGACCTCGGTTCACTAGGCCGGGTTCTCCTGCAATTCTACAAGGCAGCCAACCTGCTCCACCGGCGGAGTATGGAAGGCAAACAACCAGTCTGGGTATCCGAGTGGCTGGACCTTGGCAAACCGGACTCACTGTTGGCAATCCAGTCGCATCCCGCGCTCAAGAACGAACTGCCGCGCGTTATTCGCCCTGACATTCTGCTTACAGAGGATGGCTTTAGCATTACGGAGTTGGACAGCGTTCCCGGTGGCATTGGCCTCACCGCAGCGCTGGGCCAGGCCTATTCCGCGACCAATCCTGATTGGCAAGTGATCGGTGGGCGCGATGGAATGATCGAGGGCTTCGCGTCGATCTTTGGCGACGCCCCCAAAGTTCACATCCTCGTCTCGGAAGAATCAGCCACGTATCGCCCGGAGATGGAATGGCTGGCACAGTCAATCGATTCGAATCGATTCATGGTGCAGGATTCTTCGTTCACGGACTTTGCGGACGGTGACGCGGTTTATCGATTCTTCGAACTGTTTGACCTGGGAAATGTTTCAGCAACGACTGCGTTGTTTGAGGCTGCCCGCGATAAACGGATTCGACTAACCCCGCCGCCGAAGCCCGTGCTGGAGGAAAAGATGCTACTCGCCCTGCTCTGGAACAGGAATCTCGCCGGGTTCTGGCGGCAGGAACTGGGCGACGGATTCTTCAACCGCCTCAAGCGACACGTGCCTTATTCCTGGGTGGTTGATCCAACTCCCTTGCCTCCCCACGCCGCGATCCCCCGGCTTGAACTCACTTCCTGGGAGCAATTAAAATCTCTGTCACAGAAGGATCGGAATCTCATCTTGAAAATCTCCGGCTACTCGGAACAGGCCTGGGGAGCGCGCGGTGTCCATTTCGGGGCAGACTTGTCCACGGCGGACTGGAGTGTCGCGGTGGACAATGCGATTCGAACCTTTCACCGTTCGCCCTACGTGTTGCAGGAATATCACAAGCCGCGCGTGATTGATTCGCGCTGGTTGAAT
>CALBIE010000828.1 GCA_937893495.1 uncultured Verrucomicrobiales bacterium
GGGCCGTCCCCTGTTACATTCTACGTTGTCTGGAAATAGCGGGCGTGTGGTATTCCAACCTGAACCTGATTCGGTCTATTCCTGAACTTGGGCGACGTTGTCAGGCACGATGTAGTTCGGGAGCAATCCACGAAGGATGGATTCGAAACCATTGGCGTTGCGCATGCCGTGAAACCGGCGAAGTAACTTGCCGTCCGGGCCGAGCAAAATATTGGTGGGAATTTCCGTTCCGTTGAAATGCCGGGCGTTGGCACCGGCCGGGTCGAGGAGTATCTGATACGTGATTTTTCGCTCCTCTACCGCCTGGTTGAGTTTGATGATGGCGGCATCCACTGCGTCGGCGAGATTCTCGGAATTCTCGTGCCCATGTTCATGATCTCCGTGCGCTTTGACGGAACAACTGCCCGGTAGAGCATCGAGTGAAACGCCAAGTATGATGACGCGATTCTGCAGTCGATCGGCCAGTTCGTTCAGGTGCGGAATTTCGGTGGCGCACGTTTCGCACCAGATAGTCCAGAAGTTAATCAGGATGGGTTTGCCCTCGAAACTTGAAAGCGAGATTTTACGCTTTTTGAGGTCCAGGAAAACCAGCCGTCCATAGCTGCGGCGGGACTGGCTCTCGGCATGTTCACCATATGGAAGTATGTTGCGGTCAACTGGCAATTGTTTATCCCACCACGCCTTGGTCTCATTGAGCCCGGCTTCAAAATTTCGATGAGCGTCGAATAGTTGTTCCGGAGACATTCCCACGAACTGCAGGATATTTTTTCCGCGCATGCCAAAGTCGCGGTCGGCGAGGAAGCTTAGAGTTGTGCCCGCTCGGGTCAGTACATGGATGTCCGGATCGTTGAGCAAGCGCGCAATATCCGGAATCGATTTCGTCGCCTTACCCCGGCGAATCACATCAAGCCCGAGGATGCGCACGGCCGGATCGGGATCGATTAGCTGTAGGCGTGCCATCGAATACCAATCGGGATGATTGGCCGTGAGCATGCTGTTCAACATGAGTTCGCGGGTGGATTGATCGGCGTCGAGGGCACCTTCACGCATGATGGGGGTAATTGCGTGAACCAGTTCCGTCTTCTCAAAAGTCCTCCAGTGGATAAACTTGGCGACCAATTTGCGATGGGGAATTTTGCCTGAATCCCAGACGCGAGTCAGAAAGTAATCGGGTTTGGTTTCCGCCATTGCCATCTCGAGGAACATTGTTTCATCCGGTGAGTCTGAAACGACGATTCCAATGATGTCGGCTTCGTGGAGCAGCCAGTCTTTTCCGAGCAGAATTGCAGCCAGAATCGCGATGAGAAATGGCAGCAATCGAATGCGACGAGACTTCTTAACCGGGCGTTGCGCGCCCTCGGGTGGTAGTCCCGCCGAGTTTGATTCGGTAGTATCCATGCAGGCTGCCGTTTGGCAGGGGAATTGGTCAGGTCAGTATGTATCGTAAATCTGGAAGAGAAAGAAGTTTGTTAACTATGCATCATTGTGCGGGGCTGGCTGGCTGCAAAGTGCGATCAGTTGTTCCGGCGCCAAACCTTCGTTTCGGGATAAAACGCCTGCCAGGCGAGCCAATAGGCTTTTACAGAGGGAATTTCAGCACCTCGTCCCGCATCGATGGCCCGTACGTTCTGGCTGGCGGGATCATAGACCACGTCAATTGCAATGCCTCCCACCATGGCCCTGATTGGCTCGTTGGCTGGCAATCGATTGATGGGAAACGCGATGAAACTCGCGCCTTGCGTCACGCTCACAATCCAGCCCTTGACGGACAAGGCCTTTCGAATCTCTCCGACCGGGGGTACGATATCCGGAGAGTTATCGAAACCCTGGTATGGCCGGTTTCGGTAATCTTTCTGATGGCCTGTTTCGATCGATAACCTCCTCGGCGTTTCACGTTTGAACGTTGTGCGCCGCTTCCCTGATTGTTAGAGTCCCGTCGTTCGTTGCGATGACATATCCGTAATTCTTATGCCCGCTCCTCAAACCAGATTATCGGTAAGGAAGACCTACAAGCTTTACTCGGGTGGCAAGTTTGTGCGCAGCGAAAGTGGCCGGGTTCTGGACGCAAGATCTCCCAAAGGCGAGTTGCTGGGCAAGTATTCCCACGCCTCGCGCAAAGATTTTCGTGACGCCGTGGTGGCGGCTCGCTCGGTACAACCGGCCTGGGCGAAAGTGACCCCGTATTTAAAGGGCCAGATTCTTTATCGCGCTGCCGAGATGCTGGAGGGGCGATTGGAAGACCTTGCGGCTGAAGTTTCCCGTTCTCACGGAGTGCCTTTAGCCAGAGCACGAAAGGGAGTCGGCACCGTGATCGATCGCCTGGTTTACTGGGCAGGCTGGGCGGATAAATACCAGCAGGTTTTCGGCAGCGTGAATCCCGTGGCGACGTCGCACTTCAATTTCACGACGCCGGAGCCGACCGGCGTCGTGGTCGTTCTCGCTCCAAGTATTCCCGTTCTGCTCCCGCTGGTGTCGCTGATGGCACCGGTGATTTTGAGTGGAAACACTTGTGTGGTGATTCCGTCGGAAAGTGCGCCATTACCCGCGCTGAGTTTCGCGGAAATCCTCGCGACGAGCGATCTGCCGGGGGGAGTCGTGAATATTCTGGCGGGACCGCGCAGGGAATTGCTTTCCCATATTGCCAGCCACATGGACGTGAACGCCATCGTGGATGGTACCGGCGATGTCAACGCGTCCGCTTCATTGAGTGCCGGTGTTGCGACCAACTTGAAACGTTATGTGCGGCGCGATATGCGGGAGGATGATTGGTTTGGTGACAAGGCCGCGGATCCCTATTGGATTCTCGACACCATCGAGCACAAGACTGCCTGGCATCCGATCGGGGTCTGACGTAGCGTGGGCGTCTCGCCTGCACGAAAGCAGCATTATCCCAACTTGTTGTCGGATTGAGCGAAGGCGCTGATTGGCAATCCGAAACACTTTGCAGGCAGATTGCCTGTGCTGCGATTCCCACTACCGCCGCTCGTTGTGTTCCCTGGACGCGTAATGGCTCACGAGTCGTTGCGCGGATTCAAACGCGTTTGTCGGTATTTTTCCGTGTTCCCATTGAATGGCCTTGAGCAAAGCAGTTTGCCAATCTGCCCGCACGGCGCTCTCTGGAGGTTGAATCGAACCTTGTATCAGCAAGCCGAGTCGATTCCGTCGTTGGGCAGCACCAGCAATCTTTTTTCCGTGCAGAAGAACGTCATGTTTTTCGTGTCCAGCGAAACACTGGCCGGGCAGCTGCTTTCGCCTGGCGTCGGCGAGTTCCGCGGTAACACCTGATATCCTGAAGGCATTGCAAATCCACTGGTGCAACTGTCGGTAACTTTCGGTCGCGCAAAGCCCGTGCCACTCGTGGCCAGGTGGAATGATGACGCTGTAGGTCCAGTCGCGGTCATGCGGAACGATTCCGCCGCCGGTCGTTCGCCGGATGAGTGGGCGCAATTCGGTTGTCTTCGCGACCTCTGCAAATCGTTGAAAGTAACCAAATGTGGCGGCGGGTTCCGTCCATGAATAGAAGCGCAGAACCGGGTGCCTGATTTCAGCGGCGTGAATCAGCAACGCCTCATCCAGAGCCATATTGAACGCGGGTTCGCCAGCGCCGGAATCAACGATCATCCAGATTTTTGCGGGATTGTATTCGGTGGACATTGTTTTTGACCGAGCGCAGAAAGCGACCTGCGTCGCCCGGACAATCGGATCGGGATAGGCGCGGGTGCTACTTGATCCCGACGCGCGAGCACAAGGGTTTTATCTCGCAGGTGTCGCATTCTGGTTTGCGGGCCGAGCAACGGCGGCGCCCGTGCCAGATGAGCCAGTGACTCAGCATTGTCCAGTGCTCCGGTGGCACGAGTTTCATTAAATCCTTTTCCACTTTTACCGGGTCGACATGCCGCGTGACTCCCATTCGCCTGGCCAATCGCCCGACATGCGTGTCCACAACCACGCCAATGTTGATGTCAAAGGCGTTACCCAGCACGACATTCGCTGTCTTTCGACCGACCCCATTCAACGCGATCAATTCCTCCATCGTTCGCGGAACGTTACCGCCGTGGCGCTCGATGAGTTTGAGACAACATGCTTTGATATTTTTTGCCTTATTGCGAAAGAAACCGATACGTCGAACGTCATTCATCAGCTCGTCCAAATCAGCGTCGGCAAACGCGTTGGCGGAACGATACTTCTTGAACAAGTCAGCCGTGACAATATTGACCTGCTTGTCTGTGCATTGCGCCGAGAGAATAGTGGCGATGAGCAATTGCAGCGGGCTTCCGTAGTTCAATTCGCAATGCGCGCCGGGATACGTCGCCCTGAGTCCGTCGATGATGGCCTGAACTCGCTCCTTCTTCGCCTGAATGGTTTCGCGTGGCATCAGTCGTTGTCGGGATTGAGTACCTTCAATCCGGTGGGGTGAAAATGACGGACGTTTTTCGTCACAATGATCAATTGGTGCTGACGGGCGGTGGCGGCTATCAGGCTGTCTTCACAGGTGATGGTGCGGTTTTTTGCCTTAAGTTCACCGATCAGGGTCTTCCATTCGACAATCGTTTGTTCGTCGATATCGAGAATCGCATCTCCAAATTGGCTCCGAATCGACGCGAGAAACAGTTCGATGCTACGCCTCGTTTCATTGTCGGGACTCGTTTCTGCTCCGAAGCGGATTTCCCCCATTGTGACGATGCTGATCCCGCAATCATCCGCATGCCGCTCCAACCAGCGCAGCACCCGGCGAGACGGATTCCTTTTGGACCCCTCGGAGATAATCGGCGTGTCGAGCAGCCAGTTCATTTGAACGGCAGATGACTCCGTTCAGGGCAGGGGATCTCCACCGGGCAACTCGTCAGCAGGCGCGCCAATCCCTTGGAGGTTCGCTTCGGCTTGCGGATCGGCGTCAAAAGCAGGCTGTTCTCCGCGTCATTCAAGGCAACAACTCGAACGGCACCGCCGTCCTTCAATCCGGCGCTCTCACGCCACGCTTTGGGTAACAGTGCCTGGCCCTTCACGGTCACATTCATCACGGCTGCTTCCTTCATTGAGGTAATGATTCATTACGAATACATTTTTGACAATACCGGAATATCCGGAGAACGACATCGGGGTGGATGTCATATTCTGTCAGGCGCCGGAATGGGTTCGAAAGCGGTGGTTGTGCTCCCCCCTTCCATGTGAATGGAGGGGAGGGATGGCGCGGTGCGCCGAAGCAATGCGAAGGCGGGGGAGGGGAGGTTCGTTCGTGAACCAGAATGGCACTCGTGCCTCGCGGGGAGAAGGGCACGTGCCCCGCCTTGGTCGGCAACGGATCTGCAAAGACCGACCTGTGTCATCGAGGTTGGGTTTGTCAATCGGCTGGCGGTCTGAAGAAAAAGCGCTTTTGCATTGCAAATACATGTGTTCCGGTCTGGTCTGCGAACTTGATTCCAAAGAGGGAAGGTTTCAGCCAAACTTTCGTGTCTCGTTCGTCGAATGTTCCCGAAGCCCATATCCACTTTCCATTGATTCGACTGTAGCTTCCGAGGAAATCCTTCTTGTCTCCATATACTAGATGCACCGTCCCATTGCGAATCTCAAAATACGTTGTGCCTGCGTAAGCGAGTTTGTTTTCCTCGTAATAACCACTCGGATTGGCACGAAACCATACCTCCGCGAAACAGTAGCTCATGAGAAGACCGCAGAGAACTGCGACTGCCGCCATTTTCCAGGTCCACTTCTTCGCCTGAAAGAACACCTTCACGGCTGCGAAAAGTATTCCGCGCTCTGATAATTGCCGTCAACCGTCTTGACGATTTGCATGAGAACGTCATTGACCAGCGTGCTGGCACCGAAGCGGAACAGGTCGGGTGTCAGCCAATCATCGCCCAGAGTTTCTTTCACCATCACCAGATAATGCAACGCCTGCTTCGCGGTGCGGATGCCGCCGGCTGGCTTCATGCCAATTTTCACTCCCGTGTCGAAATAGAAATCCCGAATCGCTTCCAGCATGACGAGCGTCACCGGCATCGTCGCGGCGGGTGAAACTTTGCCGGTGCTGGTCTTGATGAAATCCGCACCGGCTTCCATCGCAATCTGACTGGCGAGTCGGACGTTGTCATAGGTGTCAAGTTCGCCGGTTTCGAGGATGACTTTCAGGTGGGTTGTGCCGCAAGCGTCCTTCACCGCGGCGATTTCATCGTACACGCAACGATAGTCGCCGGTATGAAACGCGCCGCGGTTGATCACCATGTCGATTTCATTGGCGCCATCGCGAACGGCGCGCCTGGTTTCCTCAAGACGCGTCTTGATTGGATATTGCCCGCTGGGAAATCCAGTGGCAACGGACGCGACTTTCACCGGCGAATCGGTGCCGAGACATTTGCGGGCATGCCTGACCATGCTGGGATAAACGCAAACGGCGGCGCACGGAGGAACGCCGAATTGGGCATCCAGCGGGCGCAGTGCTTTTCGACAGAGGAATGCTACCTTTCCAGGTGTGTCTTTGCCTTCGAGGGTCGTGAGGTCCATCATGGAAATGGCCATCTTGAGCCCAGCGAGCTTGGAGGACGCCTTGATGCTGCGCCTGGTAAAGGATGCCGCTCGTTCCTCAACCATTACCTGGTCGATTGGCGGCACGCGCCAGTTCCCGGGATTCCGACTTGAGGCGAGTTGCGTATCCCTGAATGTAACCGCAGTGGGCATGCCATACGCTAGCCGGGGAGCCCGGGCTTTGTCCAGACGCCGTTGAAATTCTGGATGGCGAAAACCTGGTCGTGCTGTTACTTTGCAAACTCAACCAACCCTTATCACCATCATGCTTAAGCACCAAATCCTCGCTCCTCTGTGTTTCGGACTGCTCCTGACCTGTATTACGCATTGCGTTGATGCCGCACGGGTCAACCTGGTTCCTGTTCCCGATGGTGGAATCCAGCCACGGGCGGTGGTCGATGGAAACGGAGGCGTTCATCTGGTCTTCCTGAAAGGGCCCGAACGGGAGTCGGATGTTTATTACGTGAAACGGGCTGGCGGCAGTCGTGAGTTTGGTCGGCCGATTCGGGTGAACAGCCAGCGGGGCAGCGCGGTGGCGATGGGGACGATTCGTGGGCCGCAAATCGCGCTGGGGTCAAACGCTCGCGTTCACGTGGTCTGGAACGGGGGACCGAACGCCCAGCCGCGAACGGGTGCCCATTCGGGTCCGATGCTTTATTCTCGCCTTGATGACGGCGGCGGAGGCTTTGAGCCGCAGCGAAACCTGATGACGAAAACGGTCGGACTGGATGGTGGGGGAACAGTCACGGCTGACGGCAAAGGGAATGTCTATGTAATGTGGCACGGTGCCGAAGCGGGCGTCACCAAAGGCGAAGGCGCGCGGGCAGTCTATCTGGCCGGGTCGCAGGACGGCGGGAAAACATTTGCGGCCGAACGTCGAATCAATCCGAAACCAACCGGTGCGTGTGGTTGCTGTGGGATGGATGCCTTCGGGGACTCGCATGGCAATATCTGGGCCCTCTATCGCACGGCCGAAATGGGGCTCAATCGCAATATGACCCTCCTGGTTAGTCGGGATGCTGGACGGACATTTGCCGATCAAGTGGTAAGTCGATTGCGCAGTGGTAAGTGCCCGATGAGTTCGAGTTCCTTTCGGGACCTCGATGGAAAAGTTCTCGCCGCGTGGGAAACGGAGGGTTCGGTGCAGTTTGGAGTTTTCGGAAACTCTGGCGCGGCCATCGGGGCATTTCAGAATCCCGCGAAAGGGGTTAAGGGCAAGCATCCGGTCGCCGTTGGGAATCGCAATGGTGAGACGCTGTTGGTTTGGGTGGAAGGAAGCGGGTGGAAGCGGGCTGGTACATTGGCGTGGCAGATATTTAATAAAAGCGGCACTCCCGCCGGACCGGTGCGCCGAGGATCGCGATTGCCGGTCTGGTCGAGAGCCGACGTGATTGTCGAACCGAACGGTGATTTCACGATTCTGCATTGAAGGATGCCCGCTTGAACGTTGCCGTTCTTAAGTCGTGGTTTGGGCGTATTTACTGTGTTGACAATTTTGTTCTGCTACCCCCTATTAACCTAAATCACGGTCTGAATACGTCATGTCCTCACCCAGCCTTCTTCAAATCAAACGTTTATGAAATCGATCCAAATTCCTTTGAGTAGGCGGGCCTTTACTCTCATTGAGTTGCTCGTTGTCATCGCCATCATTGCCATCCTTGCCGGCATGCTTCTTCCTGCTCTTGCCAAAGCCAAGGAAAAGGCCAAGGCCATCACCACGCTCAACAACGCCAAGCAAATGGCGCTGGCTAATAAACTCTATACTGACGACAACGAGGGCAGGATTGTCCCGTTGGCAATGGATGATGTCTGGATTACCCATAATCCGATTATGAACACGAACGCCGGGGGAATTAGCCGGGTTTATTGGGTAGATTTTATCTATCCGTACATCAAAAGCTATGGTGTTTTTGAATCACCCGGAGTGACTGCTGGAAACTTTCGCCAGCCGCCTTTGGGCACTTTCAATGGCGGCATCGGCATGAACCATGGACCGGCTGGAAACGGACGGGCGGGGTTTGGTATCTGGCGTGCTAACAACGGCAACTCCGTGCGTGAGCAGGGTGTCAAGGACCCATCTGGAGCTGCGCCGTTCGGCGATTCAACCAAGATTCAGCAAGTTTACAGCCCGACCGTGTTTCCCGATACCTGGAAGCCGCAGCCGGGTTATGAAAGCCGCGGCACGTACCTTTATCGAATACCGAATAATACACCGTGGTGGGACTCCTCCGGTCGCGAGCGAATATATGGACGATGGATCGGACGGGCCAACGCTGTATTCGTGGATGGACACGCGAGCCAACTGCGTCCGAACGAGTGGGGTTTCCAATATCCTCCGGGACATCCCAGCGAAGGGGTGAAAGTACCTCCGGGCGATCCGCTCGCCATCTGGGATATCTTCTGAACGATCAAGGCCTAATAAAAGGCGCGGCTCTTGCCGCGCCTTTTTTGTTGAAGCCCATGCGATTTATCGGCCGAGAGTGATACGGCGCGTGCGCTTGTCGTAAACAAATTGCGCTCCGGACGGTGCGATGGGAACGTGGCTGATCAGGCCCGCTTTCACGAAATCTTGAACTCCCGTGAACGGTCTTTCCGAGGTTTGCTCCCACCCGTCGAGCAATTCATTCATTGCCGCGAGTTGTTCCTCGGGATCCTTGCTTTCCAAGCGTTTCACGAAGGGATCGTTTGCAGCCACACCGACGACGGCCACGCCGCCGCCCGTATTTGCCGGTAGCGGCGGAGGCGGAGGGGCATTGGTATCCTGAAGGAATTCCGAGGCCTTATCACTTGCCTCAATAGCCGCTTTTTCAGTGGCTGAAACCGGGCCTGATGCAGAACCGCCTTTATCGCCGCCGCAGGCGGAAAAGAGACTTAGAACAACTATACAAGGGAGAATACGTTTCATCATTTTCGGCTAGTCTGGCAAAAAGCGGGGAGCTGGCAATGGAAAATTCGTTCTGAGTGATATTGAGATCGTTGGTGTAATGGCCGGGCGCGGGATCCGAATTTATGAGTCGCCATCGGTACGAACGAAATCAAGGCCCCTCGCAGAGGTCTAGAAACATCGACTCGCTCAGGATTGAAATACCAAGCTTTTCCGCCTTCGCGAGCTTCGAGCCGGCGTCCTCACCGGCCAATACATAGTGTGTGTTTTTGCTGACACTGGTGGAAACCTTGCCGCCGAGGGCCTCGATCCTTGCCGTGGCCTCCGTGCGTGTCAAAGTGGGGAGGGTGCCGGTCAGGACAAACGTTTTGCCGCTGAAGATCCCGTCTTTGTCTGCGGCCTGAAACAGGTCGGATTCGAAATTGAGATCAGCCTTGCGGAATCGTTCAACGAGGGCGCTGTTGTCCGGATTGTTAAACCAATCAGCAACGCTCCTGGCGATGACCGGCCCGATGTCATCCAGTGCGGCAAGGTCTTCCTCGGTGGCGTGCATCAACGTGTCGAGATTCGGGAACGCGCGACTCAGTGATTTAGCAACTCCGGTGCCGACGTGAAGGATACCCAGACCAAAAATCAGCCGCCAGAGTTCCCGCTGTCGGCTCCCGGCGATACCCTCGATAAAATTCTGCGCCGACTTTTCTCCCATCCGATCCAGTGCTGCGACCTCCTCGACCTTGAGGCGATAAAGCTCGGACGCGTCCAGGGCCAGGCCGTGATCCGCCAGTTGTCGAATCAACACCTCGCCGCCACCTTCGATGTCCATCGCGCCGCGTGAGCAAAAATGTTCGAGGCGACCGCGCACCTGCGCCGGGCAATCCGGATTGGGACAACGCCACACGACATTGGCGGTGCCACCAACGGAATCGCGCGTCACGTTGGAACTGCATTCCGGGCATTGTTTTGGAAACAAAAAAACCTGCTCAGCTCCCGTTCGTTGCTCCACGACAACTCGGACAACCGCGGGAATGATGTCCCCGGCTTTCTCGATTATGACCCGGTCTCCGATCCGCACGTCTTTGCGACGAAGTTCCTCTTCATTGTGCAGTGTGGCGCGCTTGACCGTAGTGCCCGCAAGCAGGACGGGTTTCAGTTCCGCCACTGGCGTCAGCGCGCCGGTGCGACCGATTTGAATCGAGATGTCGCGTAACACAGTTTCGGCCTGTTCGGGTGCGTACTTGTAGGCAATGGCCCAACGGGGTGCCTTGGCAGTCGCTCCGCAGTGTTGGCGCAGCGCAAAATCATTCAGTTTGATAACGGCTCCATCGGTTTCGTAGTCGAACTTCCGCCGGACGGAATCTAATTCTGCAATGGCCGCCAGAACCTCATCCGCCGTGCCGGAGTGCCAGACTCGTTCGCTGGTACGGAACCCGAGCGAGCGAAGCCACGTGAGAAAGGTGTCCTGCGTAGTGGGACGAAAATCGGCATCGATTTCCCCCGCGCCATACAGGACGACTCGCAACGGGCGGTTCGCGGCAATCCTGGGGTCCAGTTGTTTTAACGTGCCGGCAGTGGCGTTGCGTGGGTTGGCAAATTTTTCATCACCGGCGGATTCGCGTTCGAAATTCAGTTTCTCGAAACCGGTACGGGTCATATAAACCTCGCCGCGTAATTCCAGCACTTTAGGCGTGCCGGCCCCGGCTTCTATCCTCAGAGGCAGACCTCGAATTGTTTTCAGATTGGCGGTAATGTTGTCGCCGGTCGTACCGTCACCGCGCGTGGCCCCCGTCACAAGGGCGCCGTTCTCGTAGCGCAAACTGACGGCGACGCCATCCACTTTGGGTTCAACAATCCAATCCAGCGATTCATCCGGAAGAAGCTTTTGCACGCGGTTGATGAACGCCTGGACCTCCTCTGGTGAATAGGTGTTGTCCAGACTCATCATCGGCATCGTGTGGGTAATCGACTCAAACTTGTCAATCGGTTGCCCTCCCACGCGTTGCGACGGAGAATCCGGCGTGACCAGTTCCGGGAATTCCTGCTCCAGATTGAGCAGCTCGCGGTAAAGCCGGTCGTATTCGTGATCGGAAATCGTCGGCTGCGCCGCCACGTAATAGGCGTGATCATTGCGGCGGATTTCTTCCGCGAGTTGATCGTGGCGCGCTTTGGCTTCGGCTGGTTGCATGACGCTGGAGATTCTGAAATGAAGCCGCCATTTTGCACGCCAATTGTGTTCGCGGATCGGGAAGTCGAGGGCGGTACCGATTTTTGAACGACCAACACTTTACCTGGAAGCGCTCTTTGTTTTATTATCGGCGCGATGGAAACCGCTGAGTTTACTGCCCGACGAGCGACGCTGGATGACTTGCCGGCACTGCGTCCGATGTGGGAGCAGGAACGCCTGCCGGTCAACGATCTGGATCGGCGGGTGACGGAGTTTCAAGTGGCCGTGTCTGCCGACGGGGATATCAAGGGCGCGATTGCGATGAAAATATCGGAAGGCTACGGCCTGATTCATAGCGAGACCTTCCCGGATTTTGGCCTGGCCGATGAACTGCGCCGGTTGTTGTGGGAGCGAATACAGAAACTGGCGAAGAGTCACGGATTGGTGCGGGTATGGATGCGGGAAAATCTGAGCTTCTGGCGCACGCTGGGGTTCGATGAACCGGATGAGGAGGCTCTGGAGAAACTACCGGCGGAATTCGGCACGGCAGACGAGACATTCTTCACGCTTAAGTTGCGCAATGATCCGTTTGCCGAGATGAGCGCTGCTCAGGAGGAGATGATATTCAAGCAGGGGCTGCGCGCGGACACGGACAAAATGATCAAGCAGGCTAAAATGCTCAAACGGGTCGCCATCGGATTCTCGGTGGTCTTTTTTGTCATGATTGTCCGGTACCTTTGGTATCTCTGGCGCTATAAACAGGCCGTTACCACGCCGCAACAGGGACTTCGCGTGGTGCCATGGAAAAGATGATGTTGGCGATATAGGGGACGGTTGCGCAGTTGCATTGCGCCCCGGTTCGGTGCGCCACCCGCCATTGAAATAAGGCTAGTGCATCAGGCCCGGTGATCCTATGTTTCGCGGGAATCCGTTCTCCTGCTATGCAAAAGCAACTCAAGATCAAGCTCTCGTTCTTCATGTTCCTCCAGTACTTCATCTGGGGATCCTGGTATGTCAGCATGGGCACCTACCTGTACAACACGCTCAAGTTTGGCGGACAGGAAATCGGCGCGGCCTATGGGGCGTTCGCCATCGGTGCAATGATCTCACCCTTCTTTGTGGGCCTGATTGCCGACCGCTACTTCGCCTCGGAGAAACTGCTCGCCATACTGGGTATCGCGGGCGGCGCGGTTTTATGCATCCTGCCGCAGACCTCCACGTTCGGGGCCTTTTATCCGGCATTGATACTTTACTGTGCGCTGTACGCACCAACCCTGGCTCTGGGGAATTCCCTTGCGCTGCATCACCTCAAGGATGCGAAGACCGATTTTCCACGCGTGAAAATCTTCTCGGCAGTCGGCTGGATTGGCGGGCTCGTTGCGCTGGACCTGCTTGATGGCGCGCAATCGTCGATCCAATTCTACCTTGCGGGCGGAGTCTCCATTGCCTTTGGTCTGTTCTCGCTCACGCTGCCGCACACCCCACCCAAAAAGACGGGCACCAACGTGAGCATCGGCGAGATCTTGGGCCTGGACGCGCTGGCTCTGTTGAAGAAACCCACCTTCGCGATCTTCATCTTTTGCATGTTCCTGATCTGCATCCCGCTCTATTTCTACTTCGTCAATCTGAGCATCTACCTCACGGAGTTGAAATGGGAGAACATGCTCATGAAGACCTCGCTGGCGCAGGTGTCCGACGTGGTGTTCATGATCATGCTGCCTTTCATGCTCAAGCGATGGGGCTACAAGAAAACCATCTTCCTTGGCATCCTGGCGTGGGTGCTGCGCTACTTCGCCCTCGCGGGCAGCGTGGATGGCGCGGCCTTGCAGGTGACGTTCATTTTCGCCGCCATTCTACTGCACGGCGTTTGTTACGACTTTCTTTTCATCGCCGGCCAGCTCTATGTGGACAACGAAGCGAACGAACGCATCCGCGGAGCCGCGCAGGGCTTCATCGCATTCATCCTGTGGGGAGTGGGCGCGTTTGTCGGAACGATGCTTGCCGGCAAGGTGCTTGCCATGCACACGGTGACAGACGCCGCCGGGGTGGTTGTGCGGGACTGGAAAGCCATTTGGATGACCCCGGCCTGGGGTGCGGTGGCGGTGCTTGTCGTATTCGTCATCTTCTTCCGGGAACCCGACAAAAAGACCGAACAGCCGGTCATCGCCGGGCGGGCCGAGGAGAATCTGGAAACACCGTAGCGGCGGACGACTTATTCGACAGTCGCCGGCAAAGCCAGCGCCAGCGCAACCGTGGCCCAACTGGCGGCGCTGATCGAGATGAACTGATCCTTCTCATGCGGATAACCTGATTCGTAGTAAGTCTGAATCGGTTTGCTGCGCGTCTTCACGTGCCACGAGCCATCTGCCAGTTGCGCCTTGAGCAGAAACTGGATACCGCGTTGATAGGCCGGATCAGTCGTCGGTAGTTCGGCGGCCTGGTGCAGGGCGACGAGTGCCGTGCCGGTGGCGTAGGTGTCGCTCTCCATGTCCGGCAGTTGCGCCCAGCCACCATCCGCGCGTTGCGATTGCAACAGATCTTTCGCGGCCCGTTTGACTTCATCGGTTGCTCCGGCAAGTTGCAATGATCGCAGTCGAAACACGCGGTCTTCAGTATCCTCGGCCTTGGTCTCGGTCAGCCATTTTCGAACCTGATTAATGCGATTTTTGATTCGGTCGCTCTGCTCCGTCGTGCCAAATGATTTCAACCCGCGCAGGGCAACATGCGTGGAGGTGAACGGGCTTTGCTCCGTGGGTGGACGGCGGGATTGTGGCTTCCAATGCGGCAGATTCTTCTGCCAGAGCAGCAGGTATTCCGCGACGGCAGCCGTCGTTTCATCAGGCTTCCAGTTCCCGTTTTCCAGTGCCCAGAGTGCATAGCCGGCGGTGTCGGTCTGGCCGCCCTGACCCTTGCCAGCGAGATAGTTCTTCTGGTTCTTTGCCAGGAAGTCGGCAGTGAACTTGACCTGCTTCCGCAGTTCCCCGGCGTCAATCTTGAATCCCCGAGTTTTCGCCGTGCTCAGCGCCAGGATCGGCAGTCCCTGGTTGTGGCAGGTAAAGCAACGAGCTCGTTTTTCCATGGATCCACGCGCGCTTTCCGTCAGCAGCGGCAGCGATTTTTGGATGGCCTGTCGGATTCTCGATGCGTTCTGCATATCGCCATCCGCGGCGCGGATTTCCGATGCAGTGAATTGTGACGCCACGATCATGAAGGTGATCGCCGCTGCAACCCGGTGGGTAAGATATTTGTTCATCGTGTCAGGGATCGAGAATGGTCAATTCAGGACTGCGGTTCTCGGTTACTGTGCGGTTTATCCGAATAACTTGTAATGGGCAAGAGCCATTGCCGAATCATCATGAAGCATTTCAGATTATTGCGGCGATCATTCTGAGAGACGATTCCTGGTTCGCACG
>CALBIE010000829.1 GCA_937893495.1 uncultured Verrucomicrobiales bacterium
CAGATTGGTCATCTCGTGTGGATCATTGGCGAGATCGTAGAGTTCATCGAAGTCGAAGCCGTTGAACACGAATTTCCAGTTGTCTCGCCAGAGGATGCGCTGACTCAGGCAAAATCGGGTACCGTGGTATTCGCCGTAGGCCGTGTTGAATTCCTGCCGCGCGTCCTCGGGGCTGGTGAGCAGGGCAGTAAAGGATTTTGAATCGGGGATCGTAATGGGTTCGCTGCCGGTCAGTTCCAGAATTGTTGGGCAGAGATCATGAAAGTTAACAAGTCCGTGGGTTTCCAATCCACTGGCAATTTCGGGGCCGGCCATGATAAGCGGGATCCGATAAATCTCCTCGAACGCGCCGAAATTGTGGGCATCAAATCCGTGCGCGCCCACGTAACGGCCATGGTCGGCCGTCACAATGATCACGGTATCACGGAGCTGTCCGGATTCCTCCAGCTGCCGATAGAGGCGTCCGAACTGGACGTCGAGTTCCGTAATTCGTCCGTAATAACACGTCCGGGCCATCCGCCATTCGTCAGCCGTGACGTCTTTGCTGATGGCGCGTTGGCGCTGATAGATATTGGGTCGATCCGCAAGGTCGTCGTTCAGATTGACGGGCAGGGGAGTTTTGCTGACGTCGTATTGTTCAAACGTCGAGCGACTCACCACGAGCGATTCATTGGGCTCGGAAAAACTGACGCAGGCGGTCCACGGCGATTCGCTGTTCGTATTCGATGCAATAAACTCCTGCGCCTGATTGACTGTGAAGGACGGGTAGCGCTGGTCCGGCGAAACGTCTGTCACGCCATAGTGCAGAACACGATTGTATCCGGGCGGTCCCTCAACGTAGCGGCACAGTTTCGGATCGATATCCAGATCAGCTCCGCCATCCTTCCCCTGACCGAGAAACGCATGATGCTCGCTGGCCTTGCATCGGTTGATCGTCCAACCAAAATTCTCGAGACAATTGGTGCGCTCAACGTGCCATTTGCCGAAGTAGGCGTTGGTGTAACCATTGGCCTGCAGACGTTGCGGCCAGTGCGGGAGGTTGGTTCGCAGATTGCACTGGTCGGCATCACGCCCGTGTTCAACCTCCAATACGCCGTGATTATGCGGGAGCGTCCCCGTCAAAAGGCTGGCGCGAGCCGGTGAACAGACTGGAGTGGCGGTGTAAGCGCGCCGAAACAGCAACCCACTCTCCCGCAGTCGGTCGAAATTGGGCGTGATACAGGCGCTGCCCGGGTCCAATGCCGACGCTTGAACGCCATCCATCAGAAACAAAAGTATATTGGGGCGTCTGGGCATGATTAATCGGCAATCAATAAGGCAACGAGGCCGATGATGGCCAGGACGCAAAGCCATCCGACGCCGAAGCCAATCATCGCGGTTTTGGTGGGAATCGGAATCTCAAGATTTGTGTTTGGCAGGAAGACGCGGCGCTCGCCTGGAGTGGTGCCTTCGGGTAATGTGCAGGATTCGGAGATCACTTCATCCGGAGTGACCGGCGTTCTCAATAACGAGTAGAATCGATCCAGCTTTCTCTCGTTGACCGGCTGAGTCAGCAGGCTGGCGATGATGCCGGCGGCGAAACCGGCCGTGATATAAAACACCATTTGCCAGGGGAGATAAACGACCCACGCGCCGCCTTTCGCTCGCACCACGCCGGCGTCTGCAAGAAACTGAACCTGTGCCAGACTCCCGGCAAACCATCCCTGGGTGCCGAGCCACCACGCGAGCAGAGCCGTGATAGTCGCCGCCCATGCGCCCGCCACGGTGGTGCGTCTCCAAAACACGCCGAGCCAGAAAGCCATCGCCATCATCGTGTTGATCTTCCAGAGGTTTTCCAGCAGCGGAATCACTCCCTTGGCAAACCAGGCCAACGCCACGCCGCCACAAACGGCGATCATGCCGGAGAGTCGGGCGACCGTCAGATAATGCGAATCCGTTTTGCCGGGCTTGAGTGGCTTGTACAGATTTTCGGTGACCAATCCTGAAGACGCGACCATAAAGGAATCGCAGGAACCCATCACCGTGGCGAGCAACGCGGCGAGAAACAGACCGAGGAGTCCCGGCATTACTTGCGGCAGGAAATCACGCGCCATATGTCCGTAAACAAGATCGGGATTCCCCACGTCGTTGCCGTAATAAGCAACAGCGGCGAGACCGGTCACACTCCAGGCGACGGTGCAGAGTCGCTTGATCATCGTGCCGCCCATGAAGCCGACCGCACCCTCGATTTCTGTTTTGCCCGCTGCGCAGGTTCCCATGTTCTGCGGTTGCACGACGACCCCGAGCAACGTGTTCACGGCGATCATGAAAATGAAGAAGAATCCAATTTCGCCGGGCGTGACCAATGAAAGCATCTCGGTGTCCGGCCGAAGCACCGCCAGTTTCTCTCGCATGCCGGACAAACCGCCGACCGCGTTCAACACGATCGGCAGGAGCATGAACGAAAACACGATGGTGAGAATCCCCTGAATGAAGTCGGTGATGATGGCTGCGGATAATCCACCGGCCAGTCCGTAAACGACGAAGAGAACAGTGATGATAATGATGGTCGTGTTGGTGGGGAGCTTGCCCTCGGTTACGGCATCGATGATGACGCCGGTGCCCTTGAGCATCAGGCCGATGTTGACCATGAATTTGCCCAGACCCATGACCGCGTAGAGGCTGGACACGCTTTGATCATAGCGCGCGGCAAAAACGTCTCCGGTCGTCAAGGCCCGGAAGCGACGCATCATCGGCGCAATCAGCCAGTAGAACGGCGTCGCGAAGAGCCACATCCATGAATACCAGATTCCGGAAAGGCCGTTAGTGAAGGACTTGGACGCGACGCTGACGGCTTGATCGGAATGTGTCGCCGTGCCGAGCCCGTGCATCATCATCATCACCTTGCCAAACTTGCGTGGCATAAGGAAATCGCCGGTACTTTTGACCTTTCCGGCGGCGCGCACGCCGATCACCGTGACGCCGATCAAGTAGAGCAGCAGGGCGGCGATATCGATGGGGTGCAGACCAAACATGGCGATTGGGAGTCCGCCGGAGAATCTATCAACAGTCGCTTGGTGTCTCTAACATATTTTCACTTCCCTCGCGGCAGGGCCTGCTGTCATATGGCATCCCGATTGAAGATTATCCAAACATGAAATCGTCAGCTTCTATATTTGCAGCGTTTGTATTCGTGATGGCGAAAGTCGCTTGCGGTCAAGCCGCTCCGGCGAAGATCGGGAAGTCCACCGGCACGCCTGAAGGAGAACGACTGAATCGTCCGTTGCGGGTCATCTCGATCAATCTGTGGAATTACGCCGAGCCCTATGAACAGCGGATGAAGCTTTTGCGGGAAGAAATCAAAAGTCTTGATCCTGATTTGATCGGATTCCAAGAGGCGGGTTGGACTCCGGACAAAGAGCATCAGGTTCAACAACTGTTGCGCGGCCTGAAATTTCACATTGAGCATGAAAGGAAGGGCGCGCCGCCGCCGCGACGTGAACTGCTTGACGTGGCAGTCGCATCTCGATGGCCGTTTCAGCGAAAAGCCTTCTGGCGGTTGCCCGGCAGCGGAAAAGCGTTGGTGATGGAAATTGATGGACCAGCCCCGATGAAGAAATTCCTCTTTGTGTCCACCTTCGGAACCAATCGTTGGCAATTCGATCGAGAGCATGCTCGCGAACGCGATGCGGTGGCTTTGGATCAACACTTGCGCGCACTGGCCGATTCTTCCGGTTTTCCTCCGGTCATCACCGGCGATTTTGACGCGACGCCGGATTCCGCATGTATGCGATACCTGACCGGGCGGCAGAGTCTCGACGGGCGGAGCACTCATTATTACGACGCGTGGACCGCGGCCGGAAATGATGACCCGGGCGCGACCTGGTCCACGCGGAACGAATACGCACGCCGGACGACACTGCAGGTCTGGCATCTTGCAAATCACCATCGCAGGATTGACTACATTCTCCTCGGATCGCCTCATCATTACTGCGGTTTTGCGCGAGTGATCTCGAGTTGCGTCGTTTTCGATTCACCCGCGAATGGTGTGTGGCCGAGTGATCATTTTGGCGTAATGGCGGAAATCGCTGTGACGAAGTGAGGTATGAAGGCATCTTTTCGCTTTCAATATTGTTGAGCCTGCTATCATGCGGCAACAACTTTGAAATCTCTGCGAATGAAAATACTATCCCTGTTTCTGCCTCTTGCCGCGTTCGTTGCCGCCACTGCTGCCAGCCAGCCTGAGGCCGCGAATTGGCCAAGTTGGCGCGGCGCCAATGGGTCGGGAACCGCCACATCGGGCACGTATCCGGTTCACCTGGATAAAACCAACCAGTTGTGGCAGGTCGAACTTGGAGGCAAGGGTTGTTCCACTCCGATCGTATGGGAAGGGCGGATTATTATCACCGGACCAGTGGCGGGTGACGATGCGGTGTTGGCATTCGACTGGAGCGGCAAAGAACTTTGGCGCACAAAGATCGGCCGCGAACGTGCGGGGAAGCATCGCAACGGCTCCGGCAGCAATCCTTCACCGGTGACGGATGGCAGTGGCGTATACGCCTATTATAAAAGCGGCAATCTTGCAGCATTGGATCTCGATGGGAAAC
>CALBIE010000830.1 GCA_937893495.1 uncultured Verrucomicrobiales bacterium
AACAGAATCAGATGCGAAAGCGCCCCGCTGCGAAACGGCAGTTCGTAACCATCGCACACCAGATCCAGCCACGGATTGGGAAACAAGTCGGTGGTGATGGCTTGTGGCAAATGCTCTTTGAGATTGCCCACGCCTGAACCGATTTCGACGACCTGGCCGGGGATGGATGGATCAATCAGCACGGCGATTCGCCGATAGAAATCCGCGTAGATTTTTCGCAACAACGGTTTGGATTTCCAGGCACGGAGATTCTGCTGGATTTCCCGGTTGTGTTGTTCGAGGTCGAGATTCACGCGGGCGTCTTTGCCGGGGGCTTTCATTCAACACAGGCTGGCGCGCAGGGTGGATGAATCAAGGACCTCAGGATTGACGATCAAAGGCGGCCGGCGACCGTGCATTAATTCCATAATATTGGTGACTGCGGCATCGCTTACTTTCGCGCCGGTGTCGCTGGCCTTGGGTGCCTGGTGTGGTGTCAGCAGCAGGTTGGGGCAAGTTCGCAGTGGATGATCTGGCGGAAGAGGTTCCTCCGTATAGGCGTCGAGCGCAGCCCCGCCAATAGTGCCGCCATTCAGCGCGGCGACCAGGGCCGATTCATCCACCAACGCCCCGCGAGCCGTGTTGATCAAAAGCGCTGTTGGTTTCATCGTTCCAATTCGTTTGGCATCGATGATTCCCCGCGTCTCAGGCGTGAGAGCGCAATTGAGGGAAACAAAGTCGGAGCGTTCAAGCAGTTCTTGGAGAGAGACGTAATGTACCCCGAGTGCTTCCGCCGCCGGACTGGGATACAGGTCGTAGCCGAGCACGGTCATGTCAAAACCGGTGGCGCGTTTAGCGACTACTTGACCAATGCGACCAGTGCCGATGATGCCGAGAGTCTTTCCGCCAATGTCCGTTCCCCAATCAGGCTGCCATTTGCCGCCGATCATCGAGGTATGGCCGTGATGCACGCCACGCGCCAACGACATCAACATCGCCCAGGTGTAGTCAGCGACCGCATTGTCCAGCAGGCCGGGAGTAAATCCGACGACGATTCCAAGCCGATTTGCGGCGGCCACATCAACGCGATCATAGCCAACACCCCAACGGGAGATAATCTTCAGGCTGGCCGCTTCGGAACTCTCCAGAACGGCTGCCGAATAGTCGTCCAGACAGGCCAAAACAGCGTCGCAGCCGTCCATGGCGGCGCGAATGGCCTCGGCGGGCAGTGGGCCCAGGCGCGAGGGAATGACGACTTCACACCCGTTATTTCGCAACCGATCGAGTGCCGATTGGCCCACCTCAACCGCCGACGGAGTCGTGACCACAATTTTCCATGACATGGATACAAGTCTAGCGGCTGAAATCGTGTGATAAAACAAATTCCACTTCACGCGCCGCGCGAGTGTCTCTACTCTCCGTGGTCGCATGAGTAAGCAAAGATTCAAGATCGCCTCGTTGGCGGGGGATGGGATTGGCCCGGAGGTAATGGCGGAAGCCATCAAAGTGCTGGGCGCGGTAGAAGCGAAATTCGAGGTGACGTTTGAAATCACCGAGGCACCGGTTGGTTGGGCGGGGATCGACGCGGCCGGCAAAGCGCTCCCCGATGAGACCTTCGAACTGTGCAAGAGTTCTGACGCGATTCTTTTTGGATCCGTAGGTTTACCTGACCGGGATTCGACCATCCCCAAGGAAGAACGTCCCGAGCGTGCGGCGCTATTGAAGATTCGTAAAGAGTTCGGGCTCTTCGCGAATCTGCGGCCGGTCAGTCTGCCGAAGGAATTGTCGCATGCCTGTCCCTTGAAACCCGAGCGACAGGGCGAGGGGATTGATATTCTCGTGGTGCGCGAATTGACCGG